>NZ_JAXIOO010000017.1:0-67389 GCF_049311065.1 Arthrobacter sp. 7Tela_A1
GGGGGGGGGGCGGGGGGGGGGGCCCGGGGGGGCCCCCCCCGGGGGGGGGGCCGCCCCGCCCCCCCGGCCTTTGTACGCCCGGAGCTGGTCCTGCCCGCGTCAATCGGCAGGCAGGGACTCAGGACTGCTAGGAAGCAGCACGCTCCCCGCGGCGTTCGCGCAGCTTGTCCAGACGATCCTGGAGGATGACCTCAAGCTCTTCGATGCTGCGGCGTTCGAGCAGCATGTCCCAGTGCGTACGGACAGGCTTGTCGTTGCTGGTGTCCGGCTTCTCACCGTCGACCAGAAGTGCTTCCTTGCCGGTCTTGGAAACCCAGACCGGAGGAACCTCGGCTTCCGCGGCAAAGGTCACGAACACCCGTTCGCCGTCCTCGCACCGGTATTCGACGCGCTGGCGGGGAGCCGGCTCGACACCGGATTCCGTCTCCATGCTCTGCGCACCCAGTCGCATACCCCGCAGGCTACGATCGCTCATTATCTCTCCCTCAATCAGTTTCGAAGGACCGCTGGGGTCCATCTTTAGTGCTCGCTGCGCCGAAGGGGCAGCCCCCCGTGCTCCGTGCAGCACCAAACGGTTCGTCTGGTAGAACGCCGCAGCCGCAAATCCTGTTCCCGGTAGAGCTGGCTGGCAGCCCGTACCCCGGCAAACAACCAATTATACCGGCAGCCGGGCGGCGGCACGTACCGGCTCTAAGGAGCCTGTTCCCCGGAGCCAACCGGCACGCCGGTACCGGTGCCCGAGGCAGGGCCGGGCGCAGCTACGGGGGAGGAGGGACCGGGCTTCACATCGGGAAGGAAATCTCCCAGTGCCGAACCGACACCCCGCAGTGCTTCGCCCAGCTCGCTCGGAATGATCCACAGCTTGTTGGAGCTTCCCTCTGCCAGCTTCGGCAGGGTCTGCAGGTACTGGTAGGCGAGCAGCTTCTGGTCCGGGTTGCCCTTGTGGATCGCGTCGAAGACCTTCTGGATGGCCTGTGCTTCGCCGTCTGCCCGGAGGATCGCTGCCTTGGCATCGCCCTCAGCCGCCAGGATCGCTGCCTGCCGGCGGCCTTCGGCGGTAAGGATCTGGGACTGCTTGGTACCTTCGGCAGTCAGGATGGTTGCGCGGCGTTCGCGCTCGGCACGCATCTGCTTTTCCATCGAGTCCTGGATGGACAGGGGCGGCTCAATGGCCTTGAGCTCCACCCGGGAGACCCGGATGCCCCAGCGGCCCGTCGCTTCGTCGAGGACGCCGCGCAGCTGGCCGTTGATCCTGTCGCGGGAGGTGAGCGCCTCTTCGAGGTTCAGTCCGCCGACGACGTTTCGCAGCGTGGTGGTGGTGAGCTGCTCGACGGCGTGGATATAGTTCGCGATTTCATACGTTGCTGCCCGGGCGTCCGTGACCTGGAAGTACACGACTGTATCGATGGACACCACGAGGCTGTCCTCGGTGATCACCTGCTGCGGCGGGAAGGAAACGACCTGCTCGCGCAGGTCAAGCAGCGGCAGGAGCCGGTCGACGAACGGAATGAGGATGTTCAGTCCCGGGTTCAGCGTCCTCAGGTACTTGCCGAGCCTTTCCACCACGCCGGCACGTGCCTGGGGGACAATCCGCACGGATTTGACCAGGACAACCAGGACAAAGATGACCAGGACGGCCAAAACGATAAGCACTACGGTGGTTTCCATATTCCCCCTTGAAAGGTGGCCGGCGCCTTGGTGGTCCGGCCTCTGTCTGCCCCCGTTCCAGCGGAGGACTGCGGCCTGCCGGCGGGTGCCGTCGGGCCAAGGATTCAGTTCGGGTGCTACCGGCCGGAAAGACCGTCGCCGCTGCCCGGCTCCACGCTCCTGCCGCGGCCAGGCTTCAGCGGTTCGACCACCGCCGTCGCGCCCTCGATGCGGGTGACGGACACTTCTTCGCCCGCGGGAAGCAGGGATCCATTACCGGACCGAGCGGTCCAGGTGTCACCGGCGAGCTTCACCGTACCGGTGCGTGAGCCCACGGGTTCCAGGGTGACCGCAGCTTCGCCGATCAGGCGTTCAATATTGGACCGGTGCTCCTTGGTGCCCATCTTCAGGTGCTTGAGGCCGATGGGCCGGACGACCACGATCATCAGCAGGGCCACAACGCAGAACAGGACTACCTGAAGGAACAGCGGAGCGGCAAGGACAGCGGCAAGCATCGCGGCGAGTGCGCCGGCGGACAGCATGGCAAAGAAGAGGTCCAGTGTCAGTGTCTCTATGGCGGCAAAACCGAGGAAGAGCACCAGCCAGACAACCCAGCTGTAATTGACGAGCCAATCGAACAGTTCCTGCATGATGCTTCCCTCCAGCTCAGTCCGGTCGGTGTTTGGGCCCCGGGCTGAGAAAGTTTGCTGGTCCTTGGGCACATTCTGCCTGATTTTCCATGCTTAGCCTAGGCGTGCGCGGAGCCCGGGCGCGCCCCGCGGGCGGCGGCCCGCGCCCCCAGGCTAGACGGCGGTGAAACGGGAAACGGAAAAAGCCGCGCTCACGGACAGGGGAAATGACGCTGAATCCAGCGCGTGCTCCAGGCTTGCCCGGTCCAGATGGTGGGCAGAGGGACCCATCAGTGCGGCGTTCAGCGTGTCCGTCCGGCTCAGGTCCATGCTGTACTCGACGCGGCGGGAGGCTTCCGGCGTGAAACCCGGGCCAAGTGCCTGAGCGATGTGCTCGTCTTTCCCTGCGCCGATGTCCAGCAGCCCGGCCACCGCACGGAGTTCACGCAGATGGGACGGCAGGGGAGTGACCACTACCAGCGCCCCGCCGGGGACAAGGACGCGGCGGAACTCCTGCGGGTTCCGGGGTGAAAAGACATTCAGCACAAGATCTGCCGCTCCGTCAGCCAGCGGCAGCGGCCGCCAGACATCCCAGACGAGCGCAAAGCCGGTTGGCAGCGCCCGGGCTGCGCGGCGGAGGGCGTACTTGGAAATATCAAGGGCAACCGTCTCGGAGGCATCCAGTGCCTTTGAGACTTCGGCGAGGTAATACCCGGTGCCGGCACCGGCATCCAGGATGACCGGATTCGCAGCTGCCGTTGCGCCCAGATCTGTCAGCGCCCGAGCCAGGGGGGCGTAGTGTCCGGCGCCCAGGAAATCGACCCTGGCCTGAACCATGCCGGCTGTATCCGCCTGGAACTTGGTTCCGGCCCCTGTCAGGAGATTGAAATACCCCTGCTTCGCGGCGTCGAACCCGTGTCCCTGCGGACAGCCCAGCCGTCGGCGCCCGGCGGCGGCCAGCAGTTCCTCCCCGCAGGAGGGGCAGGCCAGCAGGGGCCTGGATTCGATGGGCATACCTTCCATCCTAGGCGGCCGCGCCTTGCCGGCAGCTCCCGCCAGGAGTGAGCCGGGACACCTTGCTAAGCTCGGGTCCGTGAAACCCAGCGACCTTCCTCTCCTGAATTCCGTATCCGAACCCACCCTCCACCCGGACGCCAGCCGTGCCGTCGTCTCCGTGCAGCGCCCAGACTTTACGGCCGATGCCTACGTGGGCCAGCTGTGGAATATTCCGCTGGACGGCGGAGCACCCTCCCGTCTGACCCGCGGTTTCAGCGACACCGCTCCTCAGTTCTCGCCGGACGGCAGCACACTGGTTTTCCTCCGGTCCCAGGCCGGCGGCCGCCCGCAGCTGTTTGCCATGCCGGCTGCCGGCGGCGAACCCGTGCAGCTGACTGACCGGCTGCTCGGCGTGTCCTGGTTCCGGTTCGCGCCCGATTCCAAGCGCCTGGTCTTCTCTTCCCGGGAACCCGAGCAGGGACGGTACGGAACGGTCGACGGCGTCAGCCCCGGTGCCGAGGACCCGCGCCTGATCACAACCCTGAAGTACCGGATGAACGGGCTGGGATATTCCGGCGACAAACACGCCCAGGCTTTTGTCCTTGATCTTCCCGATCTCGGCGCCGAACCCTTCATCCGTCCGGTGGGGCGGGCCGCAGCGGACAACGCCAGCGCCGCGGACGGGCTTCCCGAGGCGCGGCAGCTCACCCGATACGGGACGGATGTGCAGAACCCTGTCTTCAGCGCGGACGGAACCCGGATCCTCTTCACCGCTGCGCTGCATGAAGGTGCCGATTCGGACCTGGTAACCGACGTCTACGAGGTCAGCGTTGACGGATCAGGGGAGGAGCCGCGCAGGCTTACCAACCTGGCCGGCGGTTCCCGCCTTGGTGCCGGTTACCCGGTTGAAAGCCCGGACGGAGCCTGGCTGTACTACCTGGCGCAGGACCTTTCGGACACCGGACGGGACTTCGTGGCACGGAACACCGCCCTGTACGCCGCCCCGGCCGGCAACGCCGCCGGCGCGGTCCGCCTCACCGATCCCGAAACCGTTGACCTGGCCGGGGGAGCAATCGTTCCTGAGCATGGTTCTGTCCTGGTTTTCAACCTCCACCGCGGGTCAGCCCAGCTGCTTCGTGTTGATGCCGCAGGAACCATCGACACTCTCGTCGCGGGGCCGCACGTCGTCACGGGTGCGGCGTCCGCAGCCGGAACCGTCGTCGTCTCCTTCACGGATCCCGGCACTGCGGGAGACGTAGCGGCCGTGGACAGCGGAGCTCCGGAGAGCATCCGGCTGCTGAGCGACTTCTCTGCCGATTTCCGGGCCTGCGCCGGCGTGCTCGAACTGCGGGAAGAAACGCATCCCTCTGCCGACGGCTATCCGGTCCATGGCTGGGTTGTCCTGCCGGAGGGCGAAGGGCCGCACCCTGTCCTGCTGAATATCCACGGCGGACCGTTCTCGCAGTATGGCTGGGGTCTCTTCGACGAGGCGCAGGCGTACGCTGCGGCGGGGTATGCCGTGGTGATGTGCAACCCGCGCGGTTCCTCAGGATACGGACAGCAGCATGGCCGTTCCATCCGGGCCGCGATGGGCACCCTGGACCTGCAGGACGTGCTGGGATTCCTGGAAGGTGTCCTGGCCGCACACCCGGGCCTCGACGCCGGGCGGCTGGGCGTGATGGGCGGTTCCTACGGCGGGTACCTGACGGCGTGGACCATTGCGCAGGACCACAGGTTCACTTCCGCCATTGTGGAGCGCGGGTTCCTGGATCCGCTGTCCTTCATTGGATCGTCGGACATCGGATGGTTCTTCGCGGAGGCCTACACGGGCTCTGATCCCGAACACGTCCTCACGCAGAGTCCCTTTGCCCAGGTGGACAAGGTCCGCACACCGGTATTGGTCATCCACTCCGAGGAGGACCTGCGCTGCCCGGTGGAACAGGCACAGCGCTACTACACGGCCCTGAAGCTGCGGAATGTCCCCACCGAACTGCTGCTGTTCCCGGGCGAGAACCATGAGCTGTCGCGGACAGGAACACCCTGGCACCGCCGCCAGCGCTTTGAGCACATCCTGCGGTGGTGGGCCAGGTGGCTGCCGACAAGCCAGAACCCGGCGACGGAAGAAGCCGGCGAAGCCGAGAGAGCCGCGGAACGGGTACCGGCACCCCAGGCGCCGTAGGGGAGTCCGCGCGGACTGCTGACGCCCGGCGTACCGGGGGTTAGAACCCCAGGATGCGCCGGGCGTCGTCGATTCCGGGGGCAGCCCACCGCATGAATTCGGAGTTCGAACTCAGTGAGCGGGTCAGGGCCTTGTCCACGTAGACAATGCCGTTGAGGTGGTCTGTTTCGTGCTGGACGATCCGTGCGGACCAGCCATGGAACTCCCGGCGGCGTGCGGTGCCTGCCTCGTCGTCGTAATCCAGCCCCACGGAACGGTGGCGGACGACGACGCCCTGGTAGCCCTCGAAGGAGAGGCAGCCTTCGTAGAAGGCTGCGGTCTGGTCATCCAGGGGCTCGTAGCGCGGATTCATGATCGTAAAGAAGGGCAGCGGTGAGCGTTCGCGCAGCTCCGCCGCCTCGGGTTCGGGGACGTAGTTGTCCTCCAGGACGGCGATGCGCAGCGGAATGCCGATCTGCGGCGCAGCCAGTCCCACCCCGGGCGCATCGTGCATGACACGCCGCATGAGGGCAATCAGTGCAGCCAGTTCATCGTCATTGAGCTGGCCGTCAAACGGCACGGCCGGGCGGCGGAGGGCGGGATGGCCCAACTGGACGATCGGCACCAGCTCGGATTCGAGCATGGGCAGGACAAGTTCGCGGATGGCCGCGGACGACTCCGCTGCGGAAGGTTCGTAGATCACGCGTTAATCCTAGTGGGCGGCCGATGCCGGTGACGGATCCAGCCGTTGTCTGCTCTTGTGCCGCCGGGCATGCTCCGGGCATAAGAAAGGCCTGAGGCATCGCTGCCTCAGGCCGGACTTCTTTGCACGCGGGTGCAGGGGAGCGGCTGCTAGCCTTCGCAGTCCACGCAGTACTTCTCGCCGTTCTTCTCCCGCGCAACCTGTGAACGGTGGCGGACGAGGAAGCAGGACATGCAGGTGAACTCATCAGCCTGGGCGGGAACAACCTTGATCAGCAGTTCCTCACCGGAGAGATCCGCACCCGGCAGGTCGAACCCGTCGATGGCGTCGGACTCCTCGACATCGATAACCGCTGTCATCGCTCCGCCGCGCTGCTGAGCCTTCAGGCCCTCCAGCGAGTCGGTGGGCTGGTCTTCTTCCTTGACGCGCGGGGCATCGTAATCGGTAGCCATGTGTAGTGCTGTACTCCTGAATTTGTGGGGGGTTCGAGCGTAGATCATATAGCTGAAGCAGCCGATCACACCAAACGGCCGCCTGCCGGGTCGAAATGAGGCATCCGGGGAATCCGAAAGGTCAGCGCCCTTCCTGACGAAGGATGCGCCGGCCCTGCGGTCCGGAGGCCCTGGTGGGTCTGCCTGCGGACATTTCCTTGCATTTGCAGGTCGACGCCCGTACAACGACGCTTCCCCCGGAAATGTTCCCGGACGATCAGCGCTGCATTATGTCAACCCGAGCCGGGTGCCGGCGAGGCTCCATGGGGGATTATGTCAACCAAAAATGGAGTGCTCTGCGGGAGCCGGCATGACAAGAAACACGCGAGGACCTTTTACCGTGCGGGACTGCCGGGCCCAGTGTTACGGGGGGCGGGACGGGAGTCCGGCCAACCCGGGCCCAATCGGAGGCCGGAATGGGGCCAGGATGCTGCTTGGTACAAACGACGGCCACCATGTGAGCAAAGCCACTTTCAGGGCCTGTTCCGTAACGCCGATAATCTACATTATGTCAACTAGCGTTGAGACAGGCATCCCCCGCGCTGAGGGAATGCAAGGTCGAGGGACGCACCGGCTGTTCCGTAACTCCCCACCAGCGACCTGCAGCCCTTTCCGCTGCGCTAGTGTCTGGACATGACGCGGACCTCGGAACCCACAGGCAGCAGACGCTGGCTTGCAGCGGCCATCGTTTCCTTGGTGGCGGTCCCCGGCCTGGCCTTCGGGGTCCAGACCGGCACATGCGTTGACTACGTTGCCGAAGCCGCGGCGGAGAGTTTTTGCACGGCCGGGCCCGCCGTCGGCCTAACAGGCGCATGGGCGCTAAGTGCCGCAGCGGTTCTCCTCGCCGCTTATGCTCTTCACCGCGTGTTTCCTCGGAAGCGCTGAGAGGCCCTGCCCGGTGCCACCGTCACTGGCGGCCCTGCAGCGCCGGAACAGTGGCCGTGAAGTCGAAGGATTCCCCTGTCGGAGCCTGCTGCACCGCCGCAGAATCCTGAAGACCTGGATTCCACTTCTGCAGAATCCCCCAAGGTCCGCATCCAGTGCCTCGGCCATATTCAGTGCCGCGTGTATTGCCCGGCCGGAAGACTGTGCGCGGGCCCGCCCGGCGGGCGTAAATTAATAAACATGACACGTACATACATCGTTACGGGATCCGCCTCCGGCATCGGCGCAGCAACCACAGAACTCCTGAAGGAACGCGGCAACACAGTGATCGGCGTCGACCTTCGCAACGCCGACGTCGAGGCGGATCTGAGCACACCCGAGGGCCGGCAGATCGCCGCAGACCGGGCCGTGGAGCTCGCCGGCGGTTCGGTAGACGCCGTGATCGCCTGCGCCGGCATTTCCGCACCCATCCCGCTCACCGTCTCGGTCAACTTCTTCGGCGTCACGGAGTTCCTGGACCGCCTCGCACCGGTAATGGCCGGAAGCGAAGCACCGCGCGCCGTCGTCGTCAGTTCCATGGCGTCCCTGCAGCCCAACTCCCCCGAGCTCGTTGATGCGATGCTTGCCGGGGACGAGGCGCTGGCCCGCCAGATCGGCCAGAAACTCGCTGACCAGGGCCCGCAGATCGGCTACCTGAACTACCCCTCCAGCAAGCGTGCGCTGAGCCGCTGGGTACGCCGGGAGTCGGTCAGCGACCGCTACGCCGGGAACGGCATCCCGCTCAACGCTGTTGCCCCGGGAACAGTCCTCACGGCGATGACGAAGGAACTCCTGGCAACGCCGGAGGGCGTAAAGATGGTGGACGAGAACGTTCCCATGCCCCTGAACGGCCACTCGGAGCCGGTAGTGATTGCGCGGCTGCTGGCCTGGCTCGCCAGCGAAGAAAACTCACACCTGGCCGGACAGACGATCTACTGCGACGGCGGAGCAGACGCGACCCTGCGCGGCGACGACATCTGGGGCTAGGAACACCCGGTCCGGCAGGAACGCCAGCCATAAGGCCGCATTCCTGCCGGACTGGCCGCTGCCTGAGACAACGGCCAGGCAGCGGCCAGGCAACGGCTAGGCCGTAGCCTCCAGGTCGGAGCGGACCGGGACCGAGTGTGCTCCCGTGACGGCATCCAGGAAGTTGAGCGTCTCCGCCAGCGCCATCCGGGCGTCCTTGTACTGGAGCTTGAACTGGTATTCGTGGCCCAGTGCCGGTCTGTGGCCCCGGTCCCAGAATCGCCGCACCACCGGGACGCCGAGTTCTTCCAGCTTCGCCGCCAGCGGCTTGGACTGGTGCTCCGTGAGGTAGTCCGCGTTACCTCCGGAAATGAAGGACGGCGGAAAGTTCTCCCCCACGTGTTCCAGAATGGACATGTGTTCCGCTGCCGGCGTGCTGGCCCAGTCTTTGGAGCCGGTGTAGGCCCACAGGGCCGTCCGGAATCCCCAGCCGAGCGGACCGGTGAGCCGGGACATGGTCTTCAGGTCGTAGACGCCGCAGAACAGCAGCATGCCTCGGAGGTGCTCGGGTGCCGCAGCAGGCTCCAGCCCGGTACGCCGGGCATAGTCCGGGTCGGTGATGATCAGCGCGAGCTGGGCCGCCAGCTGGGCGCCGGCAGAATCTCCGGCAAGCACAATGCGTTCCGGATCCAGGTTGTACTCCGCAGCGTGTTCGCGCAGATAGGCCAGGGCACTGTTAAGTTCAGTGACGGCCTGGGGATAGTTTGCCTCGGGTGAGATCGTGTAGCCGGCACCGACGACGGCGAAGCCGTTCGAGGCGAGAATCTCCAGGTAGGGCGCGATGTTCTCCTTGCATCCGGAGATCCATGCCCCTCCATGAACCCATACAACGACGGGCAGCGGGCCTTCTCCGGCATCTTCCGGCAGGAAGACGTCCAGCGCCGGCCCCCTGGGAGCGCCAATATAAGGAAGGCTCCTGTGCGCCCTCACTGCCCCAGCCGGTACGTGCTTGCGGAGTTTGCGGAGCTGGACTTTGCCTCCGCTGGAGAAAACACCCCGAATGAACAGGGCTGATGGCCGCGGATCTTTTTGGATGACGGTGGCGGCAAGCGTGCCGGCTGTTGCTGCGGCTCCAGCCATGAACCCCGCTGCCGCAAGGGGCAGGATCTTCATTTTTTAAGGTTAGGACCGGCATATGGAGCAGCTCGGGGGTACTCCCCCGCATTGCAGCGGCGCAACGGTTTTCCGGGTGCTGGATTTCATACCGTTCTGTGCCGGGGAGAACAGCTGGATGTGAGCGTCCGGGACTCAAGTGTTCCCTCGGCCACCTGCCCAGGTCGGCAAGCTCATAGCGCCGCAGGTAGCGGCCCGGAGCGGGTCTGGAACAAACTGAAAGCACCATGTCAAGACCCTTGGGGACTAAGGATTCTGAACCATGCGAAAAATCAATGCGGGAAGAAACTGGCTCATCCACCGGGTTCCGGCCGGCCACTTCGGACAGGCCGCGCGCCTGGCACGTCCGGTCCAGTACCTGCTGTTGACCCTGCTGGCCGGTGCTGCCGCCGTGCTGGAGCTTCTCTGACGGGATACGGCCGAACCAAACCGCGGGTACCCTTCTTGCGGCTTCCGGAAGTGGCTAGCGTAGGCACGAGGAACGCAGCCACAGACGTCCCGGCCCAAGGAGCGTAATCATGGAACCCATCCCCGGCATCGCCCCCGGCGTTCCGCCCAGCGGCACCGGATGCGTGGAATGCCTCCAGCAGCAAGGGTGGTGGGTGCATCTGCGCCGCTGCGCCGAGTGCGGGCACATTGGCTGCTGCGACACGTCCCCCGGACAGCATGCGACAGCCCACGCGAGGTCCGCAGGGCATCCGGTCATCCGCAGCTTCGAACCGGGCGAGGACTGGTTCTACAGCTATCTTGACGAGGCAACTTTTCAAGGCCCGGCGCTTGCTCCGCCGCAGGCGCATCCCGCGGGACAGCCGGTTCCAGGTCCTGCAGGCCGGGTGCCTCCGGACTGGCAGAACCTTCTCCACTAGCTTTACCCGGGGAACCGGGGGCGGGCTGTGCCCCGAGGTTCCGTACGATGTGGGGCGCCCGAATGCCGCCGGAGCACACCCACCCGGAGGGACAGCCACGCCAGTCCGCCCACCGGGATGGGCAGCCAGAAGTTGGCGATCCGCCAGGAAAGAACCCCCAGGACGGCGGCCGAGTTGGCGGCGCCGAACCCTACGAGGGTGGGGACGAGAACTCCCTCCACGAGCCCCAGCCCGCCCGGCGTGAGGGGAGCAAGCGCCACGAGATTGGCCAGGCCATAAGCAATAAGCAGCTCCCCCGGATTCAGGGGATGTCCAAAGGCAGCAACGAGTACCCACAGGCAAGCAGCGTCGAAGAGCCAGTAGCAGACTGACAGGAGCAGCGCCTGAACCAGCCGGGCCGGTTCCTGGCGGAACATCCCGGTCTCGGCAGCCATGGTGCGGACGAAGCGTTCCGCCGACTCCGGTTTGACCACCCGTACCCAGGACGCGATCCGCCGGGCGGCACTCACTGCCCCCTCCAGATGCCGGTCCAGTACAGAGAGTGCGGCGCCGCTCAGCAGGAGAAGGACCAGCACGACGGCGCCGGCCGTCACGAAATAATGGTTTGCCCGCACCTGTCCGAGGGAGACCAGCAAGCCCACCGCGAACAGGACGCCCAGGATGAGGTTGGCGCCAACAACCTGGACCATGGCGGCGCTCAGTGCGTCCTGCGGCCGGACGCCGGCCCGGGTGAGCAGCTTGTAGCGCACGGCCGCCGACGTCGTGCCCCCTCCCGGGACAACGTGGTTCACGGCCAGGTCGGCCAGGTCGATCCGGAGCAGAGTGAAATACCCCGGACGGCGGCTCCCGGGCAGGACGGCCCGGGTCAGTGCGCTGTAACAGCACAGGGACGCCGTTTCCAGAGCCGCGGCGGCAGCAAGCAAGACGGGTGAAAGTCCGCTCAGCGCCCGCAGCACGTTGTCCGAGCCGACGAGCTGCGGCAACACAATGTACTCAAAGATCAGCAACAGGACCGCCAGCGCGAAAATCCAGCGCACCGCCCGTGAGCCGCGCAGATATGCGAATACCCTCCGGAGCACGTGCATGTTCCCAGCACAGCAGAGCAGCTATCCGGTAACTAGGGACTCCCCCGGATCACGGGCGGCAGGCATGCAGGAATTGGCATGCGGCTTCTTTCCTGACATGATGTTGGCATGTTACTGACGGCTTGTCAGTAACAAGAATACCCAGACACCCGAGGGGTACCAGATGTTCCTAGCGCTGCGCGAACTGCGTTTTGCACGGTCCAGATTCGGATTAATGGGTGGCGTTATCGCCCTCATCGCCATCCTGATGGTCCTGCTGTCCGGCCTTTCCTCCGGCCTCGTCAATGACGGCGTTTCCGGACTGAAAGGCATGCCGGCGACCCATATTGCGTTCAACCAAGGCACCAAAACCGACAATGCGTTCTCACGCAGCGTTGTCGATCCGTCCCAGGCAGAGGCCTGGAGCACCCAGCCCGGCGTCGAGGAAGTCACCCTGATGGGCTCGGCCATGATGAACGCGGTAACGGATGACGGCACCCAGATAGACCTCTCCCTCTTCGGCATCGACACCGGATCATTCCTGGCGCCTGCAGTCGGCGAAGGCCGCGGGATTGAGGCCGTGAACGAGATTGTCGTCTCCCCCACCACCCAAGACGAAGGAGTCAAGATCGGGTCCGTCGTCACGCTGGACCGGCTCGACGTCGCCCTCACAGTGGTCGGTTACACCGAGGACCAGGCAACTTTCGGCCACGTCGGTATGGCCTACCTTCCACTGGACACCTGGCAGCTGATCGCCAGCGGCCAGTCACAGCCGGGCGAACCGACGGAAGCCGCCATCGCAGCGGTGGACTTCGACACGGCCAGCTCCATCGCCATTAAGGCTGAGAACGGCATGTCGCTGGACCTCGCCGCCGGCGATGAAGCTGCCGGAACGGTCACCTCCACCTTGGAGGGTTCCTTCGACGCCTCCCCGGGTTACACGGCCGAGACACTCACGCTGGAAATGATCCAGGTCTTCCTTTATGCGATCTGTGCCCTCGTCGTCGGCGCGTTCTTCACCGTGTGGACGATCCAGCGCAAGCACGAACTAGCCGTCCTGCGGGCAGTCGGCGCGTCCACCGGCTACCTGCTGCGCGACGGCATTTTCCAGGCTGTCGTTATTCTGGCCCTCTCCACCGCCACTGGGCTGGCGGCAGGCCTCGGAATGGGTGCCTGGATGTCCGGTACCGCGATGCCGTTCGCACTGGAAGCCGGACCCATTTCGATCGCGGCGGCGCTGACCATTCTGATGGGTGTGCTGGGCGCCGCCGCAGCCATCGTCCGCATTTCGAGGGTTGATCCCCTGACTGCCCTTGGAGGACAGCGATGAGTACGCAAACCAGCAATACAGCCCAGACCGTAACCACGCGCGGACTGTGCATCCAGAATGCCAGCCTTGCACTGGGAGACGGTTCCAGCACCGTGCAGGCTCTGGACAACGTCAGCCTCAGCGTCGAACCCGGCGAACTCGTCGCCGTCGTTGGTCCGTCCGGCGCCGGCAAGTCATCACTCCTGGCTGTGGCCGGCGCCCTGGCGACTCCCGACTCCGGCCTCGTCACCGTCAACGGCACCGACCTCAGCAGCCTCAGTAAGGCAGCCAGGGCAACGTTCCGGTTGAAGAACATCGGCTTTGTCTTCCAGTCAGGGAACCTGATTCCGGCACTGAATGCTGCCGAACAGCTGGAGCTGGTGCACCGCATGGCCAAGATGGGCGGCACGTTCAATCCGCACGACCTGCTCGACGCCGTCGGCATGGGCCACAAGCTCAAGAGCCGTCCCGACCAGCTATCCGGCGGTGAGCGCCAGCGCGTGGGAATCGCCCGCGCCCTGGTTTCACAGCCGACGCTGCTGCTCGTGGACGAACCGACTGCGGCGCTGGATCGGAAACGGAGCCAGGATGTAGTGGCGCTGCTGGCGAAGGAAACCCACGAACAGGGCGTTGCTACAGTTATGGTGACCCATGATCACGATGTCCTTCATCACTGCGACCGGGTCGTGGAGATGGTGGACGGCCGGCTGGCCGGCTAAAGAAACCGAGAACAGGAGGGCTCTTTGCCCCGCATTACCGCCCCCACGGTCGCAGAGCACCGTGCGGCACAGCAGAGGGCCCTCCTGGACGCCGCCAAGACGCTTCTCGCGAAAACCGGTGAGGCTCCCAGCATGGCCGAAGTAGCCGCCCTTGCCGGCCTTGCCCGCCCCAGCGCCTACCAGTACTACAAGTCCCGCACGGATCTCCTGAACGCCTTGGTTCTTGATGTCTTTCCCCGGTGGGCGCGCAGGGTCGAAGAAGCCATGGCTGCAGAGGAACTCCCGGCTGACCGGATCCTGGCCTACGTCAAGACCAACATCGCACTGGTCGCCGAGGGCGAGCACGCAGTGGGCAGTGCCCTGGCAGCCGTCGCACCGAGCGAGGAACTGGATACCCAGAGCAACCGCATGCATCAGGCGCTGCTTGATCCCCTGGTCGGTGCCCTGAAGGAAATGGGATCGGCGGACCCGCCAAGCACGGCCGAACTCATTAATGCCATCGTGCACAGCGGGACCAGGCTCCTCGAGTCCGGTAAGTCCCTGCAGGAGGTCCACGAGCTGGTCCGTGAGCTCCTCGGTCCCTTCGTCCGCGAACACGGCGGCAAGGCCGGAGCAGGCGCTCAGTGAGTACCCACCGCTTCTGGCACGCCTTCCTGGCCGCCGACGTCGTCCTCATCGTTGCTTTCGCGGCGCTTGGCCGCGACACACATGCCCATGGGCTGGACCCGGCCGGCGTCGCCGTTACGGCGTCCCCGTTCATCGCGGCCTGCCTGGCGGGCTGGCTGCTGCTGCGGGCGTGGCACCGCCCGTACACCCTGTGGCCCACCGGAATCCTCCTCTGGCTGATCACGGCGGGGGCTGGCCTGGCCATCCGCGCAGTGGCCGGCGGCGGAACGGCACTCAGCTTCCAGCTGGTGACGTTCGGCGTGCTCGGGGCCTTCCTCCTTGTTCCACGGTTCGCTGCGGCGGTCATGCACGGGCGTGCCGGGCGCAATTCCACTAGGCTCGAAGACAGGGCCTGACCCGGCCCGAGCCCTCAGCAGGACACGAAAGGCATGCCATGATCACCGCTTTTGTACTCATCCAGACCGACTCGGCCCGGATCCCCGAGTGCGCAGAGGAAATCTCCGAGCTTGAGGGCATCAGCGAGGTCTACTCCGTGACCGGCGAATGGGACCTCATCGCCGTGGCCCGGGTGCGACGCCACGAGGATCTCGCTGACACCATCGCGAACCGGCTCTCCAAGGTCCAGGGCGTGATTGGGACCACCACCCAGATAGCCTTCCGGGCTTACTCCCAGCACGACCTTGACGCCGCTTTTTCCCTGGGCTTCGACAGCTAGTTAGGCCGGCAAAACAAGCGATTTGCTGCCCCCGGTGGGCCGACGTCGAACTTTTGGGCACCGAACTACAGTGTGATGCGCACCAAAAGACGGGCAGCTGGTGCGATAAAACTAACAAAAGCCAACACAACGGGAGGCGGACCAGCACTGGTCCGCCTCCCGTTTTTTCCGTGATATTTGTGCACTCACCGCGAACACATTTTGACTATTGCGTGACTTCAACCCAGCGATCCAGTGCCCGGCGCGCGCTGCCGGTGTCCACCGACGCTTCAGCACGCTTCAAGCCAGCCGCCAGCCGTTCCATGAGTGTGCCCTCTGCTTTGGTGTCCAGCGCCACCAGCGCAGCAGCGGCGTTGAGCAGCACTGCGTCCCTGACGGGCCCCTTGTCGCCCGCGAGGACACTCCGGACCACGGCAGCGTTGGCCGCAGCGTCCCCGCCGCGCAGGGCGTCAAGGGTCGCCCGGGGGATGCCCAGGTCCATTGGGTCCACTGCTGAGCGCTCCACGGTGCCGTTACGGACCTCCCACACCGTAGAGACACCCGTGGTGGTCAGTTCATCGAGGCCGTCGCCGCCGCGGAAGACCAGTGCCCGGACTCCCCTTGCCGCCAGCACTCCCGCGATCAGGGGTGCCAGCCGTTCATCGGCAACGCCGATCGCCGAGGCGGACGGGCGGGCAGGATTCGTCAGCGGGCCCATGAAGTTGAAGGCCGTGGCCACCCCCATATCGCGGCGGGCGACGGCGGCAAACCGCATCGACGGGTGGAACACCTGCGCGAAGCAAAAGGTGATGCCCGCCTGCACTGCAGCATCCGCGACCCTTTCAACGGGAAGATCGAGCCGGACACCCAGGGCCTCAATCACGTCCGCCGAGCCCGAGGCGGAGGAAGCGGCCCGGTTGCCGTGCTTGACCACCCTCGCTCCGGCACCTGCGCAGACCAGTGCGGCCATCGACGAAATGTTTACGGTGTTATGCCTGTCACCGCCTGTGCCCACGATGTCCAGTGTTTCTCCCGGGATGGCGATAGGCCGGGCGTTTTCGAGCATGGCCTCAACCAGGCCTGTCAGCTCCTGGACGCTCTCCCCCTTTGCCCGCAGCGCCACCAGGAAGCCGGCAATCTGGGCATCTGAGGCGTCTCCGGCCATGATGGTGTTCATGGCCCACCGGGTCTGTTGGGTACTCAGGTCCTCCCCCGCAATGAGTGCGGTAATCAGCGACGGCCAGGTGTGCTCGGAACTCGGAAACGTACTCACACGCCCTAGGTTATCTACGAATCGTAGAAAATGCTGATTTGTTTCCGGAGAGCAACTTCCGCGCCGTTGCTGGGAAGTGAGCGGTTTGGGAACGATCCAGACGCGCCGTTCGTGCAGTTCTGTTGGTGAAAGGGAGAGTTTTACCGCCATAATGTCTATGTGACAACAGCGACCCATGCCCCCAGTACCCCGGCTCACCCCACGCTGAACCGCCCCAATATGGTCTCCGTAGGGACCGTGGTGTGGCTCTCCAGCGAACTCATGTTCTTTGCTGCGCTCTTCGCGATGTACTTCACTCTCCGCTCCACCTCGGGCGAGATGTGGGAGATCGAGACGGCCAAGCTGAACGTGCCTTTCGCGTTTGTGAACACGGTGATCCTTGTTTCCAGCTCCTTTAGCTGCCAGTTCGGTGTCTTTGCCGCCGAGCGGCTCCAGCCCCGCCGTACCGGCGGCTTCTTCCAGATTGCACGATGGGGAATGGTCGAGTGGTTCTTCCTGACCTTCATCCTCGGCGCCATCTTTGTTGCCGTTCAGGCCTACGAATACGCAGAACTCGTGTCCCACGGGATCTCGCTGTCTTCCAACGCGTACGGCTCCTCGTTCTACCTCACCACCGGCTTCCACGGCCTGCACGTTGCCGGCGGCCTGATTGCATTCCTGTTCATCATCGGACGCGCCTACGCCGCGAAGCGGTTCGGCCACTTCGAGGCGACCTCCGCGATCGTGACGTCGTACTACTGGCACTTCGTTGACGTGGTCTGGATTGCCCTCTTCGTCATCATCTACTTCCTGAAGTAGTCCTGCCCTCCACGGGCACCCCAGCAATATCCACGTGGCACGAGCAACCAAAAGACCACATAAGTTAGGAACCACTAAGTGAAGGCACTATCGCAAAGGCGACGTCATCCCCTGGCAGCAGTAGTACTGCTGCTTCTGGGCCTCATCGTTACCGGCGGCATCTACGCAGCTGCTTCCGGGGCGAATGAAGCACAGGCCGCCACCACCTACACTGCAGATGATGTGCAGCAGGGCGAGAAGCTCTTCATTGCCAACTGCGCCACCTGCCACGGCATGGAAGCCAGCGGCACCGAGAACGGTCCCTCCCTCGTAGGCGTTGGCGCAGCCTCCGTCGACTTCCAGGTAGGAACCGGCCGCATGCCCATGGCGATGCAGGGCCCGCAGGCCCAGCAGAAGCCGGCCCAGTTCAACGAAGAACAGACCGCTCAGATGGCCGCCTACGTGGCGTCCCTGGGAGCCGGCCCCGCACTGCCGGAGGAAGAGTACCTCGAGACCACCGGCGACGCTGCTGCCGGCGGCGAACTGTTCCGCGTCAACTGCGCAATGTGCCACAACGCGGCCGGTGCCGGCGGCGCACTGACCCGCGGAAAGTTCGCTCCTGCCCTTGAAGGCGTTTCCGAGAAGCACATCTACGAAGCCATGGTCACAGGCCCGCAGAACATGCCCGTCTTCTCCGACGCCAACCTCTCCCCCGAGGAGAAGCAGGACGTCATCACCTTCCTGAAGAACATCGAAGCCAATGGTTCCCCCGGCGGAGCCGAGCTCGGTTCGCTGGGCCCGGTTTCCGAAGGTCTGTTCATCTGGACCGCAGGCCTTGGCCTCATCATCGCTTTCACCATTTGGTTGACCTCCCGGTCTTCCTAGTCAGTCATCACCGCGCTCACCCCCCGGGGTGACATCACAGTTACACATAGGTCTACTAATGCAGTTTCAAGAGAAGGATGAGGGGGATCATGGGCGACCATAGTCACGGCAGTCCGAACACCTCGGGCACCGTCGCTACGGCTGGCCAGGGCGAAGAAGGGGAATTCCAGAATCCTGGACTTCCCCCGCACCGTCCTCGCCTGGCCGATACGGATCCCCGGGCTGAGAAGCGCTCCGAGAAGCAGGTGGCGATCCTGTTCGCCATCTCGGTACTCGGTACGCTCCTCTTTTTCTACGGGTATTTCTTTGTCCGCCTGGACGAGAGCATCGGCACCCTTCGGGTGCAGAACCTCTTCCTGGGCCTGGGCACCGCATTTGCGATGCTCGGCATCGGCGTCGGAATCGTTCACTGGGCCAAGACGCTCATGCCCGACCACGAGGTCATCGAAGAGCGTCACGAGATCCGTCCCGAAGAGGATCGCGTCATCGCCGAAAAGATGATCGGCGACATCATCGAGGAAACCGGCATCAAGCGCCGTCCGCTGATCCGCAACACCCTCCTGGGTGCTGTGGCACTGGCTCCGCTGCCGGCAATCGTCATGTTCCGCGACCTGGGTCCGCTTCCCGGCAACGTCCTGCGCCACACCATGTGGGACAACGGCGTCCGCCTGACCCGCGACCCCAGCGGCACCCCGATCAAGGCATCCGACGTTACCCTCGGTTCCGCGTTCCACGTGATTCCCGAAGGCCTGAACGACGCCGAGCACAAGCTCGAAGAGAAGGCCAAGGCAGTCGTTCTGCTGATGCGCCTTGATCCTTCCGAGCTGAACCCCTCCCCCGGGCGTGAAGACTGGTCGGTAGACGGCATTGTCGCCTACTCCAAGATCTGCACCCACGTTGGCTGCCCCGTTGCACTCTACGAACAGCACACGCACCACCTGCTGTGCCCGTGCCACCAGTCCACGTTCGACCTGACGCAGGAATGCGCAGTCATCTTCGGACCGGCCGTTCGTCCGCTGCCTCAGCTGCCGATCGCCGTCGACGACGAGGGTTACCTCATCGCCACCAGCGACTTCACTGAACCCGTTGGACCGAGCTACTGGGAGCGTGGCTAACCATGAGTGCTACCTCTGCATCCGGAGCCTACGAGCCGAAGACCAAGCTCGGGCGCATCACCAACTTCGTCGACACCCGCGTCAGCGGATCGATGATGGTCAAGGAGTTCGGCCGCAAGGTCTTTCCTGACCACTGGTCCTTCATGTTCGGTGAAGTGGCGCTCTACAGCTTTGTCATCCTGCTGCTCTCCGGAACGTTCCTGACGTTCTTCTTCGATCCGTCCATGGCGGAGACGCACTATGAGGGCAGCTATGTGCCGCTCAAGGGTGTCGAAATGTCCGTTGCCTACGCGTCGTCGCTGGATATCTCCTTCGACATCCGCGGCGGTCTGTTCATGCGCCAGGTACACCACTGGTCCGCCCTGCTGTTCGTGGCCTCGGTCTCCGTTCACATGCTGCGCGTCTTCTTCACGGGCGCGTTCCGCAAGCCCCGTGAACTGAACTGGGTTGTCGGCGGCGTCCTGCTGATCCTGGCCCTGGCTGCCGGCTTCACCGGTTACTCCCTCCCCGATGACCTGCTCTCCGGCAACGGCCTGCGAATTATCGACGGCGTTATCAAGGCCGTTCCGGTTGTTGGTACCTACATCAGCTTCTTCCTGTTCGGCGGCGAGTTCCCCGGAACTGCCGTGATCGGCCGGCTGTATGTACTGCACATCCTGCTGGTCCCTGCCCTGATCCTGCTGATGATCGCCATCCACCTGTTCATGGTGGTCATCCACAAGCACACCCAGTGGCGCGGCCCGGGACGCACCAACACCAACGTTGTCGGCTTCCCGGTCGGCCCGGTCTACGCTGCCAAGGCCGGCGGATTCTTCTTCATCGTCTTCGGCATCGTCGCGTTCATCTCAGCGGTATTCACGATCAACCCGATCTGGAACTACGGCCCGTATGATCCCTCCCCTGTGTCCGCAGGCACCCAGCCTGACTGGTACATCGGCTGGGTCGACGGCGCACTGCGCCTGATGCCGGGCTGGCTGTTCGGCATGCCGTTCGAGTGGAACATCCCGTTCCCCTGGGGCGTCAACACGCTGTCCCTGAACGTTCTCCTGCCGGCCCTGGTTCCCGCTGGAATCGTCTTCGGCATGCTCTTCGCATGGCCGTGGATCGAAGCCTGGGTCACCAAGGACAAGCGCATCCACAACCTGCTGGACCGTCCCCGCAACGCTCCGACCCGCACCGCCATCGGTGTTGCCGGCGTCATCTTCTACTGCGTTATGTGGGCTGCTGCCAGCTCCGACCTCATCGCCACGCACTTCATGGTGTCGCTGAACGACGTAACCTACTGGCTGCGCTTCCTGTTCTTCTTCGGTCCGGTCATCGGCTTCATCGTGACCCGACGCATCGCCCTGGCGCTGCAGCGCAAGGATCGCGAGATTGTCCTCCACGGTGTGGAAAGCGGCCGAATTGTCCGCCTGCCGCACGGCGAGTACATCGAGGTCCACGAACCGGTGGACGAGTACAAGCGCTACAAGCTCGTTGCGTTCGATTCCCCCGAGGTTATTCCGGCTCAGCCGGATGCCAAGGGCAAGATCAGCCGCAGCGAAAAGCGACGCGGCGCCCTGTCACGGTTCTTCTTCGAAGACCGCGTTGCTCCGGTAACGCCGGCCGAACTCGAGGCAGCTCACCACCATGAGTCGCCTGCCGAGGTTGAGGCACGCGAAGAGGACAGGGCTCCCGAGTCCATCGAGAAGCACTAGCTCCCAGCTGCAAGAAAACCCCCCCGCCCCCCTTGCGCGGGCGGGGGGTTTTCTGTATCCGCCTCAGGTGGGCCGGGCAGCACCAGCCGCCGGCGGTGGCGTCACAGTTCGAAGGGAACCTTGGAGGGCAGCGGATACTTCCTGACGGGATGCTCCAGATCAGCGAACGGAGCTGAGCCAATGCTCAGCTTGGTGAAGTCCAGACGGGATTCCCGGATAACCACCTGGATTCCCCGGACCGCGAGCTTCACGTCGGGGACCAGGCAGAGGATGTTCAGCTTGTAGGGGCCGAATCCGGTCTCTTCGACAGAACCGAGACCGCGCCAGGCGAAATATGTACCGATGGCGATAGATGCCTTGTGCTCCAGGTAGCGGTCGCGTTCCGTTCCGTCCTTGGTTTTCAAGGCATACTGTGCGATGACCCAGTGCTGCTCCTCCTCCGGGATCTCAGCGAAGCCCTCCCCCTCGGCGGCAGCCGCGAAATCCTCGAGCAGCTGCACAGCTTTGCCGGCGTCCACGTTCTCACGAACGGAAACCTTGCCCTCATTCCCGACCCGTCCCTTGGTCACCATGAGCGTACGGTCTTCGGGCTCGTAGACGGCTTCCTTGAAGAGCATCCCGCGGGGCGGGTCCTGCTTGTACATCCTCAGGATCTCCATTCGGCGATCCCTCCATTCTTGGTTTAGGTCGCCTGGTGGCGTCCGGGGTGATAGGTACGTGGAGTCCTGATGCCGGGCCGCTGAAGCGGCACCCAGAGCTTGTAGCGGTCAGCGCGGTAGTAGGACACGGAATAGTCGACCATGGACCGCGAAACATAGGCATGGCGCTGGATCTTCAGCAGCGGCGCACCCAGCTCGACGTTGAGCAGGCGCGCCGTGGACGCTGTCGCGGCAGTAGCTTCAATGGTGTCCTCGCCCCACTCGATGACCATGCCGTACCGCTCACTGAGCACCCGGTAGAGCGATGTGGGAGGCTCCTCCTCGAGCATCCCGGGCACATGCCAGGCGGGAATAAAGTTTTCGTCGACGCTCATCGGTTCGCCGTCTGCCAGCAGCTGCCGCCGGAAGCGCACCACAGGCTGACCGGGTTCGATCTGCAGCTCCCTGGCCACCAAATGCGAGGCGCCAACCTGTTCGAAGGTCAGCACACGGGCATCGGGGACCATACCGCGGCGGTGCATTTCTTCGCTGTAGGAGGTGAGCTTGATCTGCAGGTCCAGCTTCGGCCGGGCCACAAAGGTGCCGACTCCGACGACGCGCTCAAGGACTTCGTCGGCTACGAGGGTATCGATGGCCTGGCGGACCGTCATGCGGGCTACGCCGAAATGCTCCGCCAGCTCGCGCTCCGAGGGCACAGCTGCTCCGGGCGGCGCGTGCTGCTCCACGAAACGGCGGAGGATCTCCTCCAGCTGCCTGTGCTTGGAAACTCCCGACGCCGGATCGATGTTCTCCGGGAAGTCGCGCAGGGCTCGCTCAATCACGGCGGGCCGGGGCAGGCGGAGGTAACGGGCATACGAATGGAACCCTTCAAAAGGAGTGCGGCAGTATCTCTAGGATACCGGCCTCCGCGCCTCCCCCGGGGCCAGTTACGCCTGCCGGCGGGGGTGACCGCTTCCACGGCAGAAGGGGCGGCAACGCACAAAAGGAAGGACCCGCAGTTCCCTGCGGGTCCTTCCTTATGCTTGCGTTCAGGCGGTTAGCCTAGTGCGCGTGGTTACCGCGGCTGTATTCGAAGACCCAGCCAATGAGGGCGACGACGGCGAGGCCGGCACTGATGTACAGCACCCACCAGCCCACTGCCAGGCCGAGGAAACCTCCGGCGCAGGCAGTTGCCAACACCAGGGGCCACCAGCTCCAGGGGCTGAAGAAGCCCTGTTCGCCGGATCCTTCATGGATTTCCGCGTCGAGACGGTCCTCCGGGCGCATGCCAATCCGGCGTGCGGTGAAGGCCAGGTAGTAGCCGATCATGAGGGACATGCCGGCCGTCAGGAAGAGGGCCAGGAATCCTACCGGTTCCATCCAGTCCACAAGGTAGCCGTAGACAACGCCAACCACTGCGAAGAACGGCGCCATCAGCAGGAAGAGATTGGACTCGATTTTCACTTGGCGGCCTCCTTGCGGTCAGCGGAACCGTACACCTTGCCCGGTGCAGACTCGTTGGTCACGGTCTGCTGGAGTTCGGGGTGGTGCAGGTCCAGAGCCGGACGCTCCGAGCGGATGCGCGGCAGCGAGGTGAAGTTGTGGCGCGGCGGCGGGCAGGACGTAGCCCACTCGAGCGAGGCACCGAAGCCCCAGGGGTCATCAACTTCGACCTTCTTGCCATGGCGCCAGGTCACGTACACGTTCCAGAAGAACGGGATCAGTGAAGCACCCAGGACGAAGGAGGCGATCGTGGAGAACTGGTTCATCACGGTGAAGTTGTCTTCCACCAGGTAGTCCGCGTAACGGCGGGGCATGCCGATGACGCCCAGCCAGTGCTGGATCATGAACGTGCCGTGGAAGCCCAGGAACAGCAGCCAGAAGTGGATTTTGCCGAGGCGCTCGTTGAGCATCTTGCCGGTCCACTTGGGCCACCAGAAGTAGAATCCGGCGAACATTGCGAACACGACGGTTCCGAAGACCACGTAGTGGAAGTGCGCAACCACGAAGTAGGTGTCCGAGACGTGGAAGTCCAGCGGCGGGGCGGACAGGATGATGCCGGTCAGGCCGCCGAAGAGGAAGGTGATCAGGAAGCCGATGCTCCAGAGCATCGGGGTTTCAAAGGTGATCGATCCGCGCCACATGGTGCCGATCCAGTTGAAGAACTTCACACCGGTTGGAACTGCGATCAGCATGGTCATGAAGGCGAAGAACGGCAGCATGACAGCGCCGGTCACGTACATGTGGTGTGCCCACACGGTGACGGACAGGGCAGCAATGGCGATCGTTGCGTAGACCAGGCCCTTGTAGCCGAAGATCGGCTTGCGGCTGAAGACCGGGAAGATCTCCGAGACGATACCGAAGAACGGCAGGGCGATGATGTACACCTCGGGATGGCCGAAGAACCAGAACAGGTGCTGCCAGAGGACGGCACCGCCGTTCTCCGGATCGAAGATGTGGGCACCGAAGCGGCGGTCTGCACCGAGCGCAAAGAGAGCTGCTGCCAGCGGCGGGAAGGCCATCAGGACCAGGATGCCGGTAACCAGCGTGTTCCAGGTGAAGATCGGCATGCGCCACATGGTCATGCCCGGGGCACGCATGCAGATGATCGTCGTAATGAAGTTCACGGCGCCGAGAATGGTGCCGAAGCCCGAGAGTGCAAGGCCGAAGACCCAGAGGTCACCGCCGACACCTGGCGAGAACGTTGTGTTCGACAACGGCGCATAAGCGAACCAGCCAAAGGACGCGGCGCCCTGCGGGGTGATGAAGCCGGAGACGGCAATGATGCTGCCGAACAGGAAGAACCAGAAGGCCAGTGCGTTCAGCCGCGGGAAGGCGACGTCGGGCGCACCGATCTGGAGGGGCATGATCACGTTCGCGAAGCCCGAGAAGAGCGGCGTGGCGAACATCAGGAGCATCACAGTGCCGTGCATGGTGAACAGCTGGTTGTACTGTTCCTTGGTCTGCAGGATCTGCATACCGGGTTCAAACAGCTCGGCCCGGATGACCAGGGCCATCACGCCGCCAAGGCAGAAGAAAATGAATGACGCAATCAGGTACATGTACCCGATGGTCTTGTGGTCAGTGGAGGTGATCCAATTGACGACGATGCGTCCCTTGGAGACGGGCACGACGCGCGGGGCGACCCGTGTGCCTGATTCCTCCGAAGTGTATTCCAGGGTAGTCATAGCTTTCCTCCTACCTCCTTACTTCGTCGGATTCAGGTTGGTGTTGCGGTCGTATTCCGCGCCCAGCTGGCCATCGTTGAGCGTTGCAACGTAGGCCTCGTACTCGGCCTCGGAGACGACCTTCACGTTGAAGAGCATTTCGGAGTGGTACTCGCCGCAGAGTTCAGCGCACTTACCTTCGAAGGTGCCTTCCTGCTGCGGGGTGAGGGTGATGTAGTTGGTGCGGCCGGGGATCATGTCCCGCTTCTGCAGGAACGCAGGCACCCAGAACGAGTGGATGACGTCGCGGGCGTTCAACTGCAGTTCAACAGACTTGTTGACCGGAAGGTACAGGGTCGGGAACTCGTCCTGGGACTTTTCCTCGCCGTCCAGGTTCACCTGGACACCGCTGTAGTACTTGTCTTCCTTGACATAGTTGAAGTCCCACGCCCACTGCTTGCCCCGGACGTCGACAATGACATCGGGATCATCTACACGGGCGTCAAGGGCGCGGATATCGCGGTCGGTGAAGAAGAAGAGCACCAGAACCATGAACAGCGGAATAGCCGTGTAGAAGATTTCCAGCGGCAGGTTGTAGCTGAGCTGGCGCGGGTAGCCGGTCTCATTCTTGCGCCGGCGGTAAGCGATGATGCACCAGAGGATCAGACCCCAGGTGAGGATGCCCACTGCCAGCGCTGCGATCCATGAATTGACCCAGAGGTCCATGATGCGGCCGGTGTGATTGGTCGTGTCGCGTTCCGTGGGCAACCAGCCCTTTTGGACATCTGACGAACAACCCGATAAAAACAACGCGCCGGCCGACGTTACGGCTGAGATCTTTAAGATCCTGGCGCGTCGGCTGCTGGTTCGGTCCTGCGAACTCACAGACGGCCCTTCCTCTTGTTACGTGCAAGTGCGGCACAGCGGACAGAAAAATCCCCCAGCTGCGCACGATAGTTTTACTACTACGTGTAGAGCTTACCCTGCACGCGGTGCTGTCCAGTGACAGACCGCACCGCGTGCCGGTCAAAAAGCGCTCTGTTACGGCCCGGAAGCCGTGCCTTTCAACCTAGTGGAATGAGTCTCCACAGGCACAGGAGCCGCCGGCATTTGGATTGTCGATGGTGAAACCCTGCTTGGAAATCGTGTCTTCGAAGTCGATGGAAGCTCCCGCGAGATACGGAACGCTCATCTTGTCGACGATGACCTCGACGCCGTCGAAGTCGCGTACTGCGTCCCCCTCCAGCACGCGCTCATCGAAGTAGAGCTGGTAGATCAGGCCCGAGCAGCCTCCGGGCTGGACGGCGACGCGCAGTCTGAGGTCCGTGCGTCCCTCCTGCTCGAGGAGGGAGCGGACCTTACCGGCAGCTACATCCGACAGCATCACGTCGTGGGTGGGCAGTTCTTCGGCGGCTTCGGTTCCGGCCAGGCCGGCGGCGTTCTCACTCGTGGAAGTGCTCATTGCTTCTCTCTTTCCATCCGGGCTACCCCTCCGGCCGCACTGCGGCTGCCTGAAGAGGTGCCAGTTCACTCAATGGTACGTCGGCGCACCCCTGCTTAGGTAACAGGCTAGGGGGTTCCGGGCATTCCCAGACGTGCCAGGACAAGGGCTTCGGCGAGGATTGCCTTTTCGAAGTCGCCGAGGTCCAGGGACTCGTTCGCGGAGTGTGCCCGCGAGTCGGGGTCTTCTACGCCCGTGACCAGGATCTGGGCGGACGGAAAGACCTCCACGAGGTCGGCAATGAACGGTATGGAACCGCCGACTCCCATTTCGACGGGAGCTGTTCCCCAGGCCTTTTCGAGGGCCCAGAGCGCAGTCTGCGCGGCAGGTGCGGACGTGTCTGTTGCGAAGGCGTTGCCCCGCTCCCCCGGCGTGAAGACAACCTCGGCACCGAAGGGGCGGTTGGCGTCCAGATGGCGGGCAACAGCCTCCTCGGCAGCTGCGGGATCCTGTCCCGGTGCGAGCCGGAGGCTGAACTTGGCGCGGGCCGCGGGCTGGATCGTGTTCGAAGACATGGCAACGGACGGCACGTCAATACCGATGATTGACAGGGCAGGCTTGGTCCACAGCCGGGACGCGATGGACCCGCTGCCGGCAAGCTGCACGGAATCGAGCACAGAGGAGTCTTCGCGGAAGTCCTGCTCCGGGTAGTCCACCTGCGCCTCGTCGAACCCGACCAGGCCTTCGATCGCAAGGTTGCCCTGGCTGTCATGGAAGGTGCTGATCAGCCGTGCGAGCAGCGTCGGGGCATCCAGCACCGGGCCGCCGAACATCCCCGAGTGCACGGCGTGTGCCAGGACCCGCACTTCGAAGGTGCCGTCCACCAGGCCGCGCAGGCTGGTGGTCAGCGCCGGCGTCCCCACCTTCCAGTTTCCGGAATCTGCAACCACGATCACGTCCGCCTTCAGCAGCTCCCTGTGGGTCTCAAGGAAAGTGCGGAACGTCGGAGAACCCGCTTCTTCCTCCCCTTCAATGAAGAACGTGATCCCGACGCCGGAGTCTGCACCGAGCACCTCATCCAAGGCGCGCAGCGCGCCGATATGGACCATGATGCCGGCCTTGTCATCCGCCGCCCCCCGCCCATACAACCGGCCGTTGCGTTCGGTCGCCGTGAACGGCTCGGTTTCCCAAAGCTGCGCATCTCCGGGCGGCTGGACGTCATGGTGGGCGTACAGGAGCACCGTCGGCATGCCCTCCTTCGCCGGCCTGCGGGCGACGACGGCGGGGCCGCCAGGCTTGCCGTCGTTGTCCACGCGCAGGATCTGCACTTCGTCCAGGCCTGCGCCGCGGAGCAGGGCAGCCACTGCCTCGGCTGAACGGTCCAGGTTGGCGACGTCGAAGGAATCCCAGGCGATGCCGGGAATGGCCACCAGGTCCTTGAGGTCTTGCAGGGTTCGGGGGAAACCCGCCGACACGCTGGCGCGCAGGGCGGCTTCTTCCGGCAGGCTGCCGGCAGTTTCGGAAGTCGTTGTCATAGCCCAAACCCTACAACTGCGGCCGGCAGACCTGCAGCGTGCGGTGCTGGCGCCCGTCCCCCGGAGCCTGCAAGGCGGCACGCTTCACAACCTGCCGCACGCGAACAGCAGAGCCGGGCTTCGGGTATCCTTGATGAGTGTTCGGACGAAAGAAAGAAGCGCCCACCGCGCAGGAAACTGTGGACCACGCATCCTCGGCCCAAGCGGAAGAGGCGCGCAAGGCTGCCCAGGCAGGCAAAGGGGCACCGACGCCCCGGCGGAAGGACCAGGAAGCCGCCCGCCGGCGCCCTCTGGTTCCCAACGACCGCAAGGCTGCCCGTGAAGCCAACCGTGCCGCTATGCGCGAAGAGCGTCTGAAAACCCGCGCAGCACTCGATACCGGTGACGAGCGCTACCTTCCCCTGCGGGACAAGGGGCCGAACCGCCGCTTTGTCCGCGACGTCATTGACGCCCGCTGGAATGTCGGCGAATTCGTCATGATCGCCGCCGCCGTATTCGTGGTGGCAAGCTTCATCCGGAACCTCACCGTGCAGAGCTTCATCCTCATGGCCTTCTGGGCGCTGATCGTCCTGGTGATCATCGACAGCTTCCGGATCCGCATGGTTCTCCGCCGCAAGCTCACCGACAAGTTCGGCGCCCCGAACCAGGGCGACGTCTGGTACGGCATTTCCCGCGCGCTCCAGCTGCGGCGGTTCCGCCTGCCCAAGCCCCAGGTCCGCCGTGGAGACAAGGTTTCCTAGTTCTCGGCTGACTTAAAGACTGAAAAGGGAGGGACCCTCGGGTCCCTCCCTTTTCAGTCTTTAAGATCCCCGGCAGGGAAGGTGCCCTACCGGCGGCGCTGTAGTTTCTGCAGCCGGCGGTTGATTCGAGCAGCCCAGAACGGACCCTCGTAGAGGAAGGCCGTATAGCCCTGGACCAGGTTCGCTCCGGCGTCAAGGCGCTGCTGGACGTCGTCCCCGGTCTCGACACCTCCGACGGAGATGATCACCGGCCCCTCGCCGAGGGCAGCACGCAGCCGGCGCAGCACTTCGAGGGAACGCTCCTTCAGCGGTGCGCCGCTCAGTCCGCCGACCCCCGCGGCAATCACGGTCTCCGGGTCAGTCACCAGCCCTGAACGCTGCACCGTGGTGTTGGTGGCGACCACGCCGTCCAGTTTCAGGTCGAGTGCCAGGCGGGCGACGTCGTCGATGTCTTCATCGGTGAGATCCGGTGCGATCTTCACGAGCAGCGGAACATGGCGGCCCGCAGTTTCGTCCGCCGTTTCACCGACGGCCTGCAGCAGCGGCCGCAGCGAATCGATGTCCTGGAGCTGACGCAGTCCTGGCGTGTTGGGCGAACTGACGTTGACCACCAGGTAGTCGGCATCGGCGGCAAGCAGCCGGGTGCTGGCCAGGTAATCTTCGACGGCGTCGGCGAGGCCGACCTTCTTCGTCTTGCCGATGTTCACTCCCACGATCGGCCGGTTCCGGCCCCAGCGGCGGTACAAGCCGTCGACGGCCTTCCTGACCCGCGGGGCCACGGCAGCGGCGCCGTCGTTGTTGAAGCCCATGCGGTTGATGACTGCACGGTCCTCGACCAGGCGGAAGAGCCGGGGCTTGGCGTTGCCCGGCTGGGCCTGGGCGGTGACGGTTCCAACCTCCACGTGGCCGAACCCGAGGTTGGTCAGTGCGACAACGGCCGACGCTTCCTTGTCGAAGCCGGCGGCCAGGCCAAACGGCGACGGGAAGGTGAGTCCCAGCGCTTCGGTGGCGAGTTCCGGGGCTGGCCGCATGACTGCACGCATCAGCGGTGCCGCCGGTGTGCAGGCGACCGCACGGATCGCTTCGTAACCGATCTTGTGGGCTTTTTCGGGATCCATTCCGGAAAACACGATCCGGAAGAACGTGGGGTAGACGCGCATACTTTAATGCTTCCACCCCACGGGTCCGCTGCCAAATCCCGGCCCGGATAAGGCACGATGTTCGCGTATTCTCGATACATGGGGCAAAACTGGCAGCCGGACACTCTCGGCGACGGATACCGTTACTTGACCTTGGACCTCGGTGCCGACGAGGAAGGTCCGCTCCAGGCCACCTTGGTTTCCTACACTCCCGCGCCGCCCCCTCCTCCGTCGTTCCTGGGCCGCGTCCGCGAAGCCGTTTCCCGCTTCCGCGTTCCCGTGGAGCCGGAGGCAGTCCACGCTGTGGTTTACATCCACGGATGGGCGGACTATTTTTTCCAAACCGAACTCGCCGCGTTCTGGGCGGAGCGCGGCGTCGCGTTCTACGCCCTGGACCTGCGCAAGTATGGACGAAGCCTGCGGCCGGGCCAGTCCGAGGGCTTCGTCACGGACCTTACCGACTACGACGCCGATATCGAGGCAGCGCTGGCGGCCGTCACGTTGGATGTCCGTGCGGCGCGCGGAGCTGACACACCTGTCCGGATTTCCCTCATGGCACATTCCACCGGCGGCCTGGTGGCCTCGCTGTGGGCGAACCGGAACCCGGGCCGGCTCGAAGCCCTGATGCTGAACAGTCCCTGGCTGGAACTGCGCGGAAGCTCACTGGCACGCAATGCCGCTGCGGGACTCCTGGAGCCGCTGGCCCGGACACGGCCGAAGGCGCGCCTGAAGATCCCCGAGCTCGACTACTACTGGCGAAGCCTCAGCGCCGACGCTGACGGTGAGTGGGACCTGCATCCCCAGTGGAAGCCGCCGGGCAGCTGGCCCATTCGCGCGGGCTGGGTCTCCGCGGTCCTCGCGGGACATGCACAGGTTGCCCGGGGCCTGGACATCAATGTTCCGATCCTGCTCATGGCTTCGGCGCGCTCCACCATCGGCACCACCTGGAACCCGTCGATGATGACGTCCGACAGTGTGCTTGACGTAAATCTCATGGTGCAGCGGGGCCTCCTGCTGGGGCCGGCGGTGACGGTTCTCCGCTTCGACGGCGCCCTCCATGACGTGCTGCTGTCCGCGAAGCCGGTCCGGCAGCAGGTCTACGCCGCGTTGGACCAATGGGCTGCGGCCTACCTGTTGCCGCAGGGGGCCTAACTGCCCGCAGCGGCCTGGTCCACCGCTCCCCCGTACCGGCGGTCGCGCCGGGCGTAGATCTCCACGGCTTCCCACAAGGTGCGCCGGTCGACGTCGGGCCAGAGGGTGTCCATGAAGACCATCTCCGCGTAGGCCGACTGCCACAGCATGAAGTTGGAGAGACGCTGCTCTCCCGAGGTGCGCAGGAAGAGGTCGACGTCGGGCAGGTCCGGTTCATCCAGGTAGCGCTGGATCGTCTTCTCTGAGATGCTGCCGGGCCGGAGCCTGCCGTCCTTCACGTCCTGGGCAATCGCGCTGACGGCGTCGGTAATCTCCGCGCGCCCGCCGTAGTTGACGCACATGTTCAGCGTGCAGGTGGAGTTGGCTTTTGTCTGTTCTTCGGCGGTTTCCAGCTCCCGGATAACGCTCTGCCACAACCGCGGACGCCTCCCCGACCAGCGGATGCGCACTCCCCACTCGTCCAGCTGGTCGCGCTGGCGGCGCAGTACGTCCCGGCTGAAGTTCATCAGGAAGCGGACCTCTTCGGGGGAACGTTTCCAGTTTTCCGTCGAGAACGCATAGACCGAAACGTGTTTAATGCCAATTTCGACGGCACCGGCCATCACGTCCAGCAGTGCAGCTTCACCGGCCCGGTGGCCTTCAGTGCGCGGCAGTCCGCGCTGGTTCGCCCAGCGCCCGTTGCCGTCCATGACGATTGCTACGTGGGCAGGGACGAGCTCCCGCGGAAGCTGCGGGGGAACCGCACCGGAGGGATGCGGCCAGGGCGCAGCGGCCGGACTCTTGCGGGAAGACCTCAAAGCTATACACGCTCCACATGTTGAAGGGATTTCACGACGCGTTCCAGGTGCCACTGCAGGTAGCTCGCTACCAGCCCGGCCGATTCACGCCTTGGTTGTGGTCCTGCTGCATCCGCCGACTCCCAGTCTCCGGTGAGCAGCGCAGACAACAGCGCCATGGTTTCGGCCGACGGCGAGGCCGAGCCGGGCGGCCGGCAGGCCGGGCAGACTGCTCCGCCCAGCGGCGCCGAGAACGCTGTATGCGGACCCGCTGCCCCGCAGCGGGAACAGTCCGTGAAACTCGGTGCCCAGCCGGCAGTGGACAAAGCCCGCAGCAGGTAGGAGTCCAGAATGAGCTCCGGGGCGTGCGCTCCCCTGCCCAGTGCTGCCATCGCGCCGATCACCAGGTGATAGTGGGCGTTGGCTGATTCGCCGTCGACGTCCGTGAGCCGCTCCGCGGTCTCGGCGATGGCGGCCGCTGCCGTGTAACGCGCGTAGTCGGCTGCGATTCCGGCACCGTAGGCACCCTTGGTCTGGGCCTGGGTCACGATGTCCAAGCTCCGCCCGTGGGACAGCTGCAGGTCCACCACCATGAAGGGCTCAAGCCGCGCGCCAAACTTGCTCGAGGTCCGGCGGACACCCTTGGCGACGGCCCGGACCTGGCCGTGGTTACGGGTCAGCAGGATCACGATCCGGTCCGCTTCACCCAGTTTGTGGGTGCGCAGTACGACGGCTTCGTCCCGGTAGGTCCGCGAAGCGAACGATTTGGTGGCCACTTCCCTATTTTCCCACGCACAGGCGCGCCCGGCTGCAGCTGCGCCCGGGCGCGCCCTTTACGTGCGGTGTCCGGGGAATGGAGCTAGGAGCCTGCGCTGTCGCGGATCGCCCGGTTGACCGCAGAGATGACTGCCTTCAGGGCAGAAAGCGTGGTGTTGGAATCGATGCCGACACCCCACAGCACGCGCTCACCGACGGCCAGCTCAACATAGGCCGCAGCCATGGCGTTGCCGCTGGCAGACAGGGCGTGCTCACTGTAGTCGAGCAGGCGCACGTCCACGCCGTCCTGGCTGAGGATTTGCAGGAGCGCATCGATCGGACCAGTACCCGAGGCAACCCGGCGCTGGGGCACACCGCCGCCGGCGCGAAGGCTGGCGGTGAGCAGGAACGAACCGTTCTCAGCGGTATCGGCAGTGACGGAGGTGAGTGCGTAGTGGCCCCAGGCCTCGCCGTCGGAATCAGGGGTGGTGGGCAGGTACTCATCCTGGAACACACGCCAGAGCTCGGCACCGGTGACTTCGCCGCCGACTGTGTCGGTGCGGCGCTGGATGACACCGGAGAACTCGATCTGCGCCCGGCGCGGCAGGTCCAGGTTGTGCTCGTTCTTGAGCAGGTAGGCCACGCCGCCCTTGCCGGACTGGGAGTTTACGCGGATCACGGCCTCGTAGCTGCGGCCAATATCCTTGGGGTCGATGGGCAGGTAGGGGACGCCCCACTGCAGCTCGTCAACAGACTTGCCGGCCGCTGCGGCTTCCTTCTCCATGGACTCAAAGCCCTTCTTGATGGCGTCCTGGTGGGAGCCGGAGAAGGCAGTGAAGACCAGGTCTCCACCGTAGGGCGAGCGTTCCGGAACGGGCAGCTGGTTGCAGTACTCAACTGTGCGCCGGATCTCATCCATGTTGGAGAAATCAATCTGCGGGTCGATTCCCTGGCTGAACATATTCATGCCCAGGGTGATCAGGTCGACGTTGCCGGTGCGTTCGCCGTTCCCGAAGAGGCAGCCTTCGATCCGGTCGGCGCCTGCCAGGTAGCCCAGTTCTGCCGCGGCTACTCCGGTGCCACGGTCATTGTGCGGGTGAAGGGAAAGGATGATGGATTCGCGGTTGGCGAGGTTGCGGTGCATCCACTCGATGGAATCCGCGTAAACGTTCGGCGTCGCCATCTCCACCGTCGCGGGGAGATTGAGGATCATCTGCCGGTCGGGGGACGCTTCCAGCACTTCGGCGACGGCGTTCGAAATCCGCAGCGCGAAGTCCAGTTCAGTCCCGGTGTAGGACTCAGGCGAGTACTCGTACGTAACGTCGATGCCGCGCAGCTGCTCTTCGTACTTCTTGCAGAGCCGTGCACCGCTGAGCGCGATGTCAACAATGCCGTCCTGGTCGGTATTGAAGACGACCTTGCGCTGCAGCACGGAGGTCGAGTTATAGAGATGGACAATGGCCCGGTCGGCACCTTCGAGCGCCTCGTAGGTCCGCTCGATGAGGTGTTCGCGGGACTGGGTCAGGACCTGGATGGTGACGTCATCGGGGATCCGGTCGCCTTCGATCAGCTGGCGCACGAAGTCAAAGTCGAGCTGGGACGCGGACGGGAAACCGACCTCGATTTCCTTGTAGCCCATGTTCACCAGCAGGTCGAACATCTTGTGCTTGCGCTCGGGCGTCATGGGGTCGATCAGCGCCTGGTTGCCGTCGCGGAGATCAACTGCGCACCAGCGCGGAGCCTTGGTGATGGCCTTGTTCGGCCAGGTGCGGTCCGGAAGATCCACGACAATCTGGTCCTGGAAAGGAACGTACTTGTGGATCGGCATACCGGAGGGCTGCTGTGCGTTTCGCATAATGTCTGGGGTGGCCTTTTCTTTGGAGAGCTTCAGAAATGGTGGCCGGGCAACACAAACTCCGCAGCGAGGGTTCGGCCTAAACAGTTGTTTGTGTGGCCTCGCCGCGGCAGCTAAGAAGGAGGATCTCTGCGCGCACGTGCCCAGACTAACACGGAGGCGCCGGGCCTACTGAAAGCTCAGTAACCGAAGGCGCTCTGGCACGTAACCTGCGCCGCCGTCTGTCCCGTGAGTCCGCCAAGGTCGCCGGTCTCCTCCATGGAGGTACCGTCAGTGAAGTCCGCACCCACCTGCACGACGACGCCGCTCACCACCGAGCTGAGGGCCACCTGGGAAGCGGGAATGTTCAGCTCTGCGGCCACCTGGCTGGCCATTTCCTCGTAGCCGTAGGCGTAGAAGATCTGGGTTCCGGGCGTCGTGGCCTGGGCGAGCCCGCCGGCCACAGCCTGGGTGAATCCCTCGCTCAGCAGGAAACGAGCGAGCTCAGCGTCGCGGCCCGTGGGCTCGCCGCTGATGCCGTCCAGGAAGGTCACCGGAATGGTTGCCGGGTCAATGGCTGGTGTTTCCGGGGACTGCTCGGCCGTGGGGGTGCCTGGAGCCGCCGTTTCTGAAGCGGGAGCCTCAGGCTCTTCCCCGCCGGTGACCGACTGGTCCGAGACGAGCCTCTCAAAGAGCGGCTCTGCCGCCGCCTCGTCGAGTACCAGGCGGTTGGGGTCCAGCTCGTAGGGAACCACCGGCGCGGTCACGAAGGCTACATTGCCGAGGTCGACGTCCTTGAGGCGGCCGGCCAGGGCAATCAGGGTTGAAATATCGGTCAGTCCCTCGTCGACGGTGAGGTTCTTCGTCACCGTCTCGGCGATCGAGTAGAGCCGGGGAAGGTTGTTCAGCGTGCCTTCACCCTGCACCTTCCGGACCATGGAGGCCAGGAAGCTCTGCTGTGCCTTAATGCGGCCCTCATCGCCGCCGTCGCCGAAGCCGTGGCGTGTCCGGAGGAAGGCGAGGGCTTGATCGCCCTGGATGCTGGACACGCCGGCCGGGATGTTCAGGCCGGACAGCGGGTCGTCCACGGGCTGGTTGACGCACACCTCGACCCCGCCGAGGGTGTTGGAGAGTTCCTTCACGGCATCGAAGTCCGCCATCATGAAGTGATCGACGTTCAGGCCGGTGAGTTCGTTGATCGCGGCGACCGTGCAGCCGGGGCCGCCGTTGCCGAGGGCGCCGTTGAGCTGCCCCAGGGCCATTTCCTGGTACTGCATCCCGGACTCCGGATCCGTGCACGCCGGGAGCGGCACCAGCAGATCACGGGGGAAGCTGACGACGGTGACATGGGAACGGTCCGCAGCCATGTTCACCAGCATCATGACGTCCGAGTTGTTGGAGTCCTGACCCTCACGGTTGTCAGTTCCGAGGACAAGGATCTGCAGGGCATCCTTGTTGGTGTCCGCCGGGAACTGATCCTGGTCCTGTCCGATGTTCAGCGGCTTGGTGTCGAAATTGCTCTGCAGCCGCATGAGCTGGATACCCGCGAACGCCAGGCCGGACACCAGAGTGAGGGAAAGCAGCACCGCGAGGGTGGCCAGGACAGGGTGGCCGCCCCTGGCGGTGCGGCTGCCGAGGTGGCGGCTGCCGGGAACGGCCTGCCGCCTGCTGCGGTTTCCCGAGGGCGCGGAGGGATGAGGACCTGTTGCGGCACGGCGTGCTGTCATGGCCGGTCCCTCCCACGGATCAGTTGAATTCGGGCAAGCGAAAATGGATGAAAAAAGTGTACGGGGCGCTCCTGTGAAGAAGCTGGCGTGGTGCTGCTAGAAGCCCAACTTGACCAGCTGCTTGGGATCACGCTGCCAGTCCTTGGCGATCTTGACGTGCAGATCCAGGTAAACCCTGGTTCCCAGCAGTGCTTCGATGCCGCGGCGGGCGTTCGTTCCAACCTCGCGCAGGCGTGCTCCGCCCCGCCCAATGATAATCGCTTTCTGCGAAGACCGTTCAACGTAGAGATTCACGCGCACGTCGAGAAGGGGGTTTTCCTCGCTGCGGCCCTCACGCGGAACGATTTCCTCAACGACGACTGCCAGCGAGTGGGGAAGTTCATCCCGGACCCCTTCAAGGGCCGCTTCGCGGACCAGTTCCGCCACCATGACGGCCTCGGGCTCGTCAGTGAGTTCGCCGTCGGGGTACAACGGAGGCGAGGCGGGCATGTGGGAGGCCAGCACGTCTGCCACCGTGTCTACCTGGAAGCCGTCAGCTGCGGAAACCGGCACCACATCGGCCCAGCCTGCCTCGCCGAGGACTTCGTTGCCCAGGGCCGTGACGGACATGAGCTGTTTGGCCAGGGCTGCACGGTCAACGAGGTCCGTCTTAGTAACCAGGGCGATGACGGGCTTTCCCTTGAGCACTGCCAGCTGGTTGGCGATGTAGCGGTCGCCGGGGCCTACTGCTTCGTTGGCGGGAAGGCAGAAGCCAATCGCATCAACTTCAGCGAGCGTGTCAGCCACGAGGTCGTTGAGCCGCTGGCCCAGCAGCGTGCGCGGCCGGTGGAGCCCGGGGGTGTCCACCAGGATCAGCTGTGAATCCTCGCGGTGCACGATTCCCCGGATGGTGTGGCGGGTCGTCTGCGGCTTGGCCGAGGTGATCGCCACCTTTTGCCCCACCAGGGCGTTGGTCAGGGTGGATTTGCCGGCGTTGGGCCGTCCTACCAGGGAGACGAATCCGGCGCGGAAAGTTGGCTCAGTCATTTCGGGGTACCAGTTCTGTTGATTTCGTTCCGGCCGGATGCTTCTCCGGCGTCGAGTTCTCGGGCTGCTGCCCGTCCGGCTGCTTCCAGGCGAGGATGTGGGAAACCCGGTTCCTGCGGCCTTCCAGGCGCTCGGCGTGAAGGACGATTCCTTCGACGACTACTTCGCTGCCGACGATCGGCACGCGGCCGAGCGCCTTCGCCAAGAGCCCGCCTACGGTGTCGACCTCATCGTCTTCCAGGTCGGTTTCAAAGAGCTCACCGAGGTCGTCGATGCCTGCCTTGGAACTGATCCGGAACTTGCCCCCGCCCAGGTTTTCGATTTCGGGGCGTTCGGAGTCGTATTCGTCCACGATTTCGCCGACGATCTCTTCAATCAGGTCCTCAAGCGTCACCAGCCCCGCCGTTCCGCCATACTCGTCGATGACGATCGCCACATGGGTGGATTCGCGCTGGAGTTCCTGGAGCAGCTCACCCACTGCCTTGGATTCGGGCACGTACCGTACGGAGCGGCAAAGTCCGTCGACCGGCTGGGAGGAGGCCTCGGGCGCGCGGCCGTGCAGCTGGGCCGCCACATCCTTCAGGTAGAGGATCCCGATGATCTGGTCTGCACTGTCCTCGATGACCGGCACCCGGGAGTAGCCGGACCGCAGGAACAGCGACATCGCCTGCCGGAGGGTGGAACCGGAGTCAATGCAGACCATGTCGGTGCGGGGCACCATCACGGACCGGACCTTGGTGTCGCCGAGTTCGAAGACAGAGTGGATCAGTTCCGCCTCATTGTTCTCGATCATGTCGGCCTCGGAGGCGCGGTCCAGCAGTTCCCGGAACTCCTCTTCCGTGAAAAAGGCAGCGTCCGGTCCCTGAGTGCCCGGAGCCACTGCGGAACCGATCTTCACCAGCCAGCCCGGTATGGGTCCCAGAATGATGCGCAGCACGCTGACCAGCCCTGCAGTCAGCACCACGACGCCGGTAACGTGCCTGCGGCCGATCTGGCGGGGAGAAACACCTACCAGCACGAACCCGACGCCGGCCATGGTCACGGTTGCCAGGAGACCTGCGAGCCAGAGATTGTTCACCATCAGCTGGAAGGCCATGGCGACCGACACCGCCGTCGCCATTTCAAACCAAACGCGCCAGAACCGCAGGGCGTGCATGTGGGCTACCGGCGCCTTGAGGATACGCTGCAGCGGCTTCCCCGCCCTGCCGGTCAGGAGGGTCTCGGCTTCGTGCCGGGGAAGGTAGCCGTAGGCGGCTTCGGCGGCGGTGAGGAGTCCGGCCAGGACCGTAAAGCCTATGGCCATCACCAGCAGCACGCCTACGCTCAACTGCGTGTCTCCTTGGGGGCGTCCTTGCCCAGGTAGCCGGAAAGGAGCTGCCGCTGGAGGCCGAACATTTCGGCTTCCTCTTCGGGTTCAGCGTGGTCGTACCCCAGCAGGTGCAGGACACCGTGCGTGGTCAGCAGCGCAAGCTCATCGTCAGTGCTGTGGCCGGCTGTCTCCGCCTGGCGGGCGGCGACCTGCGGGCAGAGGACGATGTCGCCCAGCACGCCTGCGGGAGTCGGCCGTCCGGGGGAACCGGGGCGCAGCTCATCCATGGGGAAAGAGAGGACATCGGTGGGACCGGGCAGGTCCATCCATTCGATGTGCAGCTTCTCGATGGCGTCTTCGTCCACCAGGATGATGGACAGCTCGGCCTCGGGATGCACATACAAGGCATCCAGCAGGTAGCGGCCCAGCGCCGCGAGTGCTTCCTCGTCCGCTTCCAGGGCAGACTCGTTGTTTACTTCAATGCTCATTGCTTCTTCTCCTGGCCCGCGCTGCGGGAAGCTGTGCGGGAACGGCGTTCCTCGTCCCATTCACCGTAGGCCGTGACGATGTCGCTGACCAGGCGGTGCCGGACCACGTCCGTGGCGGTCAGCTGCGAGAACTGCACGTCGTCGATCCCGTCCAGGATTTCATGGACGATCCTCAGCCCGGAGACGGTGCTGCCCGGAAGGTCCACCTGGGTGACGTCACCAGTGACAACCATCTTGGAGCCGAAGCCCAGGCGGGTCAGGAACATCTTCATCTGTTCCGGCGTCGTGTTCTGAGCTTCATCCAGGATGATGAAGGCGTCGTTGAGGGTGCGGCCGCGCATGTAGGCCAGCGGCGCCACTTCAATGGTGCCGGCGGCCATGAGGCGGGGGATGGACTCGGGATCCATCATGTCGTGCAGGGCGTCATAGAGGGGCCGCAGGTAGGGGTCGATCTTGTCGTTCAGGGTCCCCGGGAGAAAGCCAAGCCGCTCCCCCGCTTCGACGGCCGGGCGCGTGAGGATGATCCGGTTGACCTCCTTTTGCTGCAGCGCCTGTACGGCCTTTGCCATCGCCAGGTAGGTCTTGCCCGTGCCCGCCGGACCAATCCCGAAAACCACGGTATTGCGGTCGATCGCGTCAACGTAGTTCTTCTGGTTCAGCGTCTTGGGCCGGATCGTCCGCCCGCGGGTGGAAAGGATGTTCTGCGTCAGAACCTCGGCGGGACGTTCAGCGGTCTGGTCCCTGAGCATGGTGATGAGCTGTTCCAGCACCTGCGGCGTGACGCGGGTCTGGTGGCGCGCGAGGACCCTGACCTCATTCACCAGGCGGACAGTCCGGTCGACGGCCTGCGCAGGGCCCGAGACAGAGAGTTCGTTGCCCCGGACGTGGAGGTTGACCTCGGGGAAGGCGGACTCGATGACTTTCAAAGCCTCGTCATTCGCGCCCAGAGACTGGACCATATGCTCCGTGGAGTCAAAGACAATCGTCTGCTGGTCCTCGTGGATGGTGCCGATTCCTGCTGAAGATTCGGTCATATATACGGCCCCTCGGCCTCTCATCGCCCCTTATCAGGTCATCTTGGTCTAAAGCTGCACAACGGAATATTTGGCCCGGTGAACTCCCGGAGCAATTCCGCGCGCACAGCTCATTTAATCTTACTTGATCTGCGCCACGCCGTGCCGCCATGGAAGCAGGAGTCTAGCCGCAACAGGTACGGGAGGGGTCCGTGACGCGGGTTACGCGGTTTGTCTCGGCTTTGCATCGGCTCGGTCTCAATCAGGTTTCAGTCCCATCCCAGAACAGTTAAGTCACCGTTTTCGGGCCGCGGGCTGTGCCAAGCTTGGGGTCGTGCTGCGGCCGGATCCCCGCTCCGGACGCTCCCCCACATGCACCGCCCGGTCCCCGGACTGCGGGCACTGAGCAACGGAAGGCAGGGACAGCTATGGCAAGACAACGGCGGACCCGCATCCGAATCCTCCTCCTCGCAGCCTCAGTTCCGTTCTTCCTGCCCGGCTGCGGCGTCGTCGCCGAGCTGCCTACTACCTCGATGCCCGAATCGTTCAGCAAATCATCTGCGTCTGAAGGGCTGCCCATGGCGGTTTCGGCTCCCGCGGAGGCAACGGCCTCGAAAGTTGTCATGCCGGTCTACTGGCTGGCCCAGAACGAATCCGACATCCAGCTGTACCGGGAGTTCCTGCCGTCTGAAAACACGGGCGACCCGATTGGCGAAGCAGTACAGGCCATGACGGCGCAGGTTCCGCACGACAGCGACTACTTCACGCCCTGGCAGCCGGCGTCTGAGGTGACCGCCTCGATTTCGACCAAGAACGTCATCACGGTGGACATTACCTCCGACGCCTTCAAGGCCTCGCTCGACGCCGGCATGGCCCACCGGGCCGTTCAGCAGCTGGTGTACACCGCTACCGCCGCTGCGGCCAACGCCGGACTCACGACGGCGGGGCACAACACCAGCGTGGTTGTCCTGGTGGACGGCAAGGCAGGCTACCAGGCCTTCGGCCACGAGCTGCTGGCAAAACCCCTCGAACGCGACAAGAAGCTGCCCGCACCCATTTGGATCATCGACCCCCAGGAAGGCGACGGCGTCGAAACCTCCGTGACCGTCAGCGGTTCCGCCGTAGTCCGGGAGGAGAAACTTTCCTGGAGCGCCGAGCCGATCGTGAAGGGACGTCCGGATACGTCAGCCGCCACCACGGGCAGCGTGGCACTCGATGCCGCCACCGGTGAAACGGCACTATTCAGTGTGACCATCAAACTGGAACCGGGCGAATACAACCTGCGGGTCTTCCATGGCGATGGAGCCAACGAAGATTCGAAGCGTATTACTGTCTACTGACGCGGAGGACGCCCGGGCTGACTCGGGAGCTTTAGGACCAGCGGCCCAGCACGTGGTTCAGCAGCACCAGTGCTGCCGGGCCGGCGCTTGACGAGCGCAGCACGTGCGGCCCAAGGCGCACCGTGAGGGCACCGGCTGCACGCAGGGACTCCAGCTCCGCGGGAGAGATCCCGCCCTCGGGACCCACCACGACGGCAATCGAAATCCGGTCCCCCGCTGCACGGTCCTGCCCCTGGATCTCCAGTGACCCCACCGCGTCAACCAGTCCGGTGTCCGCATCTTCGTGAAGGACGAGCACAAGGTCCATGCCTGCCAGCCGCTGCGGAAGTGTCTTGGTATCAGCGACGCCCAGGACGACGGGCAGCCGGGAACGTCGGGACTGCTTGGCCGCGGACGTGACGACCGATTGCCACTTCGCCTGTCCCTTCGCTGCCTTCTCGGCGCGCCACCGCACAATGCTGCGCTCTGACTGCCAGGGAATGACGGCGTCGACCCCCAGCTCCGTAGCTGCCTCAATGGCCTGCTCATCCCGGTCCCCCTTGGCCAGGGCCTGGACCAGGATGAATTCGTGGACCGGGGCGGGCTCGGACTGGACTTCGCTGACCTCGATCTCCAGCAGGGCAGGCTCAGCGGAGCGGACAGTTCCGCGCAGCCGGATCCCGGCGCCGTCGACAATGTCAACGTCCTCGCCCGGAGCCAGCCGCTTCACCGAAACAGCGTGCCGGGCCTCCGGGCCGGTCAGCGCGAACACGCCTCCCGGCGCCGCCGCTGCCACCTGTTCGGGGTCGCCGAAAAAGATCGGGTTGGTCATGAAGTGCCAGCCGGCGGCTAGTGGTTGCCGAGGCGGTCTCGGAGCTTGGCGAAGACCCCCGGGCTGCTGGTGCCGCCGACGCGGCCTTCGGCGAACTGTTCGCCGCGAAGTTCAGCGAGCCGGCGGAGGAGTTCTTCCTGCTCGGCGTCGAGCTTCTGCGGCGTCTCGACCTGGACGTGGACCAACAGGTCCCCGCGGCCGTAACCGCGCAGGTGGGTGACGCCCAGGCCCTTGAGAGTGGTCACTTCGCCGGACTGGGTGCCCGGTTTGATGCTGATTTCCCGCGCTCCGTCGAACGTTTCCATGGTGATGACCGTGCCCAGGGCTGCCGCGGTCATGGGGACGGTCAGCGTTGCATGCAGGTCGTCGCCTTCCCGGACGAACACCGGATCGGCGTTGACGCGGATTTCCACGTAGAGGTCACCCTGGGGTCCGCCGGCAGTGCCGGCCTCTCCCTGGCCGCTGAGCTGGATGCGGGTGCCGGTGGCGACGCCGGCGGGGACCTTGATCGTCAGCGTGCGGCGGCTGCGGACCCGGCCCTCTCCGGCACACTCGTGGCACGGATCGGGAATGATGGTGCCGAACCCCTGGCAGGAACCGCAGGGAGCGGTGGTCATGACCTGGCCGAGGATGGAGCGGACGGCGCGCTGGACCTGCCCCGTGCCGTGGCAGATGTCGCAGGTGCGCGGTGAGGTACCGGGCTGGCAGCACGAGCCCTCGCAGGTGGGGCAGAGGACAGCGGTCTCGACGTCGATCTTCTTGTTGGTGCCGAAAACGGCGTCCTTCAGGTCGATGCGGACGTTGATGAGCGCGTCCTGGCCGCGGCGGGTACGCGAAGCCGGTCCCCGGCCGCCACCGGCGCCGGCGCCTCCGCCGAAGAACGTGTCGAAGATGTCCTGGAAGCCGAATCCCTGGCCGCTGAAGCCGCCGCCGAAACCGTTGTCGGTGCCGTTCTCCTGGCCGGTGGTGTCATAGACCCGCCGCTTCTGCGGGTCGGAGAGGACCTCGTAGGCGTGGGACACTGCCTTGAACTCGTCAGCGGCTCCGGGTGCGGTGTTGACGTCGGGATGCAGCTTGCGGGCAAGCTTGCGGTACGCCTTTTTGATTTCCTCGCCGGTGGCATCCCGGCTGACGCCGAGTACCTGGTAGTGATCACTCACTCGTGCACATCGCTTCCTGTGTTGCGTACCCCGTCAAGGGGCGGTTTATGTCTTTTCGACGGCGCCCGGAGGGGCTGCCGCTCCGGGTCACTCGTTCAGGACCCGGGAAAGGTAGCGGGCGACGGCGCGGACCGCAGCCATGGTATTGGGGTAGTCCATTCGGGTGGGACCAAGGATTCCTACCATAGCGGACGCGTCCGGGCCGTACCCAGTGGCCACCACCGAGGCCTCGGAGAGGGAGCCGTAGGGGTTCTCCGAACCGATGCGGACGGAGACACCTCTGGCGTCCTGCTCCATCTCTGAAAGCAGGCGAAGCATGACCACCTGTTCTTCAAGTGCTTCAAGGATCGGTCCGATGGTCAACGGGAAGTCTCCGGTGGCACGCGCCAGGTTCGCCGTTCCTGCCATGACCATCTTGTCCTCGCGGTTGATGCCCGCAAGCTGTTCCAGGCAGCGGCCGAGCGCCCCCGCGGTGCCGCGCAGCTGTACCGGCACCGTCGCGAGGCAGTCCGCGAGGTGGCTGGTGATGCGCGTTAGGTTGGTTCCCGACAGTCCCTGCAGGAAGTGCTGCCGGAGTTCGTGCAGGGCCGGCTCGGTGACCGGGGACGGAACGGTGATGACCCGCTGCTCAACCCGGCCCGTGGTGGAAATCAGGACAACCAGCACCTGTGCCGGTGCCAGCAGGACGAACTCGATATGCCGCACCTTGGCATTGCCCAGATGCGGATACTGGACGACGGCGACCTGGTTGGTGAGCTGGGCCAGCAGGCGCACCGTCCGGTCCAGGACGTCATCAATGTCCTCGGCACCCTCCAGAAGGTTCTGGATGGCACGGCGTTCGGCACTCGACAGCGGCTTCAGGTCCGAGAGCTGGTCAACGAAGAGCCGGTACCCCTTGTCGGTAGGGATACGTCCGGCAGAGGTATGCGGGGCAACAATCAGGCCCTCTTCTTCGAGGACCGCCATGTCGTTGCGGATAGTAGCGGAGGAGACACCGAGCCGGTGCCGCTCCACCAGGGCCTTGGAACCGACAGGTTCGCGGGAATGGACGTAATCTTCAACAATGGCCCGGAGCACCTCGAGCCGGCGTGGTTCACTCATGGTTTTCCCTCCCTTGTTGAAGTTCCTGCGGCACGTTTACGCCGATTAGCACTCGGCATACTCAAGTGCTAAGTCTAATACGTTCCGATGCCGTTGTTAGCATTGAATCTCCCGTGCCTGCGAGACCGCCGGCGCTTTGACCCGTGTCCAGGAACGAGGAAACCCCGTGCCGAACTTTGAATGGGGACCGAGGGATATCTCTGCCCCGGTCCGGAAAGCACTTCGGCAGGTCGGCGCCGAGAAGGGCCTTGTGCTGGAGGATGTCCAAACCGGCTGGGTAGGCGCCGTCCTGCGAACGGAAAAGTCCGGGGGCCTGCACCTCATGGTCCTTGAAGACGCCCGGGGACGCACCAAATCCTTTGAACTGGGCTTCGGCTTCCTCCTCGAAGGCGAACCCGTGGAGGTGGTTCCGGCAGTAAGGTCCTCCGCCCCGGCAGTGCAGCGCACCGCGTCCGGTTCGGTCGCCGTAGCGAACCAGCGGGCCCGCACCGCGCGGGCCAGCCGCATCTGGGTGGAAGGAAAGCACGACGCCGAGCTGGTGGAGAAGGTCTGGGGCGATGATCTGCGTGTTGAAGGCATCGTCGTCGAACCCCTCCACGGCGTGGACGACCTGGCTGCGGCGGTTCGGGATTTCTCCCCCGGGCCCGGACGGCGGCTGGGAATCCTGGTGGACCACCTGGTGCCGGGGTCCAAGGAATCCAGGATCGCAGCCGCAGCGATGGCCGTTCCCGGCGCAGCAGAGAACGTCCTGATCGTTGGCCACCCCTACGTGGACGTCTGGCAGGCGATCAAGCCCCACGTCATCGGACTGCAGGCCTGGCCCGTGGTCCCGCGTTCCGAAGACTGGAAGACCGGCATCCTGAAGGGACTCGGCTGGCCGCACCGTGACCACACCGACGTCGCCATGGGCTGGAAGAAACTCCTGGGTGCCGTGCGGACCTACGCGGACCTGGAACCAACCCTCCTGGGGCGGGTCGAAGAGGTCATCGACTTCCTCACCGTGCCCTAGCCCGGCAGGCCTTGCCGGCGCCGTCCCCCGGCTGCGGCGCCCCGCCGCGGCTGTGTTTGCCTGGACACGCCGCCGGACCCAGTACCCTTGATGAACAACAGGTACCCGTGGGTGCGAACCCTGCGTCATCTGAGAGTTAAAGGAATGCAACTGTGTCCAACACACGCCAGAACCATCCGCAGCGACCGGAAAACCACGGTTCACCAGCGCGCCCGGACTACCAGGGTGCACCCGCCAACGCCCTTCCGCTGACTGCTTCCGAAGACCGCCAGTGGGCAACACTGTCCCATTTCGGCGGCATCCTGGGCTTTGTGCCGTCCCTCATCATTTACCTGGTCTTCCGCGACCGCGGCCCGTTCACCGCACAGGAATCCAAGGAGGCACTGAACTTCACCCTGCCTCCCACCATCCTGGCGCTGGTCGCCTGGCTGCTGTCCTTCATCCCCGTTGTGGGCGGCTTTTTCGCGGTCTTTAATGCCCTGATCTGGATTGCCGTCGCCGTGGCTTCTGTTATTGCCGGCATCGAATGCAACCGCGGGCGGCCGTACCGCTACCGCTTCAACCTGCGCCGGATCCGCTGACGCATTCAGCGCCTCCGGCCGCCGCCGAAAGACACGCTGCACTAAGAGACCCGCCATACCAAGAGACCCGCCATCCCTTCAGGGAACGGCGGGTCTCTTGTGTTGAGCGGGCTACACTAAGGCAGCAGGCGGCGCACGACGGCGTCCGCCAGCAGGCGTCCCTTCAGCGTCAGCAGGACGGTTCCGGCCATGGCGGCCCGGGGATCAACCAAACCATCGGCAATGAGTCCGGCCACCGCAAGGCGGCCCTCCGGGCGCAGCCGGTCACGGGAAATTCCTTCGGCAAGCCGGGCTCGAAGCATGACGTCTTCGAGGTAACGGGTGTCTGCGTCCAGGGTTTCGCGGCCGACTGCCGGGGATTCCCCCGCCGCGATCCGGCCTGCATAGGCAGTGGGGTGCTTGGCATTCCACCAGCGGATGCCGCCGACGTGCGAGTGCGCACCGGGACCGACGCCCCACCAGTCATCGCTGCGCCAGTACGCCATGTTGTGCCGGCATTCATCCGACGGTGTCCGTGCCCAGTTGCTGACCTCGTACCAGCCGAGTCCGGCTGCTCCGAAAAGTTCATCGGCCAGCAGGTATTTGTCCGCGTGGTCGTCGTCGTCGATGGGCGGAACTTCGCCGCGCCGGATCCGTGCCGCCAGCTTGGTGCCGTCTTCAATGATCAGGGCGTAGGCGGAAATATGGTCCGGTTCGTAGCCAAGCGCTTCCTCAACGGAGTACTTCCAGTCCGCCAGGGACTCCCCCGGTGTGCCGTAGATCAGGTCCACGCTCACCTTGAGGCCGGCGTCGCGCGCCCATTTCACGGCCTGCGGCACCCGCGAGGGCGTGTGTGTCCGGTCCAGGACCGCCAGCACATGCGGAACAGCCGACTGCATGCCGAAGGACACGCGGGTGAAGCCGGCGTCAGCGAGCAGCTGCAGTGATTCCGGTGTGACTGAATCCGGGTTGGCTTCGGTGGTCACCTCGGCGCCCGGGGCCAGGCCCCACTGTTCGACGGCGGTGCCGAGGATGGCTGCGAGGTCTTCGGCCGGCAGCAGCGTCGGTGTTCCTCCGCCGAAGAAGACCGTTTCGACCGGGCGGTGCGGAACGCCGGAAGCCCTCAGGGCGCCGGCGGCGAAACGCACTTCCTGCTGCGCCGTCGCCGCGTACTCAACCTGCGAGGCACCCCCGCCAAGTTCCGTGGCCGTGTAGGTGTTGAAATCGCAGTAGCCGCAGCGGACGGCGCAGAACGGGATATGGACGTAGAGGCCGAACCGGCGCCCGGCTGCCTCCGTGGCAGCCTGGGCCGGCAGGATACCGTCCTTTGGCGCGGGATCCCCGAGGGGCAGTGCGCTGGGAGTCACTTCTTGGTTTTGTCCTTGGACTCGTCGGAGGACAGCGCGGCGACGAAGGCTTCCTGGGGAACCTCGACCCGGCCCACCATCTTCATGCGCTTCTTGCCTTCCTTCTGCTTTTCCAGCAGCTTGCGCTTACGGCTGATGTCGCCGCCGTAGCACTTGGCAAGCACGTCCTTGCGGATAGCGCGGATGGATTCGCGGGCGATGATGCGGGAACCAATGGCAGCCTGGATCGGCACCTCGAACTGCTGCCTCGGGATCAGCTCGCGGAGCTTTCCGGTCATCATGACACCGTAGGAGTAGGCCTTGTCCTTGTGGGTGATGGAGCTGAAAGCATCCACCTGCTCGCCCTGGAGCAGGATGTCCACCTTGACCAGGTCGGCCACCTGTTCGCCGTCGGCCTTCCAGTCCAGCGAAGCGTAACCGCGGGTCTTGGACTTCAAGACGTCGAAGAAGTCGAAAACAATCTCGGCCAGCGGCAGGCGGTACCGGATTTCCACCCGGTCCTCGGAGAGGTAATCCATGCCGCCCAGGACTCCGCGGCGGGTCTGGCACAGCTCCATGATGGCGCCGACAAATTCGCTCGGAGCAAGGATCGTGGCGGAGACCATCGGCTCGCGGACCTCTTTGATCTTGCCTTCCGGGTACTCGCTCGGATTGGTCACGGTGACCACCTTGTTGTCCTCGAGCGTCACCTCGTATTCCACGTTCGGTGCGGTGGAGATCAGGTCCAGGTTGTACTCACGCTCGAGCCGCTCACGGGTGATTTCCAGGTGCAGCAGGCCCAGGAAGCCCACCCGGAAACCGAAGCCCAGCGCCGCCGAGGTCTCGGGTTCGTAGACGAGCGCGGCGTCGTTAAGCATCAGTTTTTCCAGCGCATCGCGCAGCACCGGGTAATCCGCGCCGTCGATCGGGTAGAGCCCGGAGAACACCATGGGTTTGGCATCGGCGTAACCGGGCAGTGATTCGGCTGCCGGTTTGGCGAGGTTGGTGACAGTGTCGCCGACCTTGGACAGGCGCACGTCCTTCACACCGGTAATGAGGTAACCGACTTCGCCGACGCCCAGGCCCTTGGAGGGGGTGGGTTCGGGCGAGCTGACACCGATTTCCAGGAGCTCGTGGCTCGCACGGGTGGACATCATCTGCACGCGCTCGCGCGGCGAGAGCTTGCCGTCGACCACGCGAACGTACGTGACCACGCCCCGGTAGGTGTCGTAGACCGAGTCGAAGATCATGGCGCGTGCCGGTGCGTTGGGGTCGCCGACCGGTGCAGGAATGTCACGGACAATCTGGTCCAGCAGGGCTTCAACGCCGACGCCGGTCTTGCCGGAAACCTTCAGCACGTCCGCCGGATCGCCGCCGATCAGGTGTGCCAGCTCCTCGGCGTACTTCTCCGGCTGCGCTGCCGGGAGGTCGATCTTGTTGAGGACGGGGATGATGGTGAGGTCGTTCTCCATCGCCAGGTAGAGGTTGGCCAGCGTCTGGGCCTCGATGCCCTGGGCGGCGTCGACCAGGAGCACTGCACCCTCGCAGGCTGCCAGCGACCGTGATACCTCGTAGGTGAAGTCCACATGGCCCGGGGTGTCGATCATGTTCAGGGCGTAGGACTTGTCATCCAGTTCCCACGGCATCCGCACAGCCTGGGACTTGATGGTGATCCCGCGTTCGCGTTCGATGTCCATGCGGTCCAGGTACTGCGCCTTCATGTCGCGCTGCTGGACCACGCCGGTGAGCTGGAGCATGCGGTCAGCCAGGGTGGACTTGCCATGGTCGATGTGGGCGATGATGCAGAAGTTCCTGATGATCGCCGGATCCGTCGCGGCAGGCACCGGTGAGAAGCGGGCCAGAGGTGACACTGTGGCGGTTCCTTTACTGTTTGCGCCGGCTGTCCGTTTACACCCGCGCTGCAGCTGTTGTGCTGCCCGGAGGGCGGGTTGTCCTGGACCTTGCGCAGGGATTGTTCGAAAGTGGATTCGTTTCTAAGTTAACAGTCTCCCACGTTTGCCCTGCCGGTCCCGAACTCCGGCACAGGCTGTGAAGCCTAAGATGCAGGCATGGCTTTTTCCTCCCGAAACCTCCTCGGACTCGCCCGCATGGCACTGAGGGCAGCACGGCATCTTTCCCCCGGTCCGGGGGGGGCGCGCCCCCGCCCCCCCCCCAAGCCCCCCCCCCCCCCCCCCCCCGCCCCACGCCCGGCGCGCGCCGGCATCGGCACCTGCCTCCCCCCGCGCCGCCCGGAGCTGGTCCGGCGATTACCAGGGCCCGCTCTCCCCCGTCTACGACCCGCACCCGGACGGCAGGCCAGATCCCGGTGAGGTGGTCTGGGCCTGGGTCCCGTACGAAGACGATCCCAGCCAGGGCAAGGACCGCCCGGTGCTTCTCATCGGCCGGCACGGGCAGAGACTGCTGGCGCTGATGATGACCACGCGGGACCGCAACAACTCAAGGGAGACTGACCCGGACTACCTCGACATCGGATCCGGGCCATGGGACAGCCGGGGCCGTCCCAGCGAAGTGAAGCTGGACCGGGTCCTGCAACTGGACCCCGCAGCCATCCGGCGGCAGGGCGCCGTCGTCGACCGTGCCGTGTTCGGAAAAGTGGCTGCACGCCTGGCCGCGCGGCGCCGATAGTCTTCCTCCGTCCGGAGCCGGGCTGCTGCGCGGATCACGCATCCGCGCCAAAGTTCTGCTAACATTTATTGCTGTGTGTCCGCGCAGGTCGACGGGCACTTCAGGCCGGGCGCCATTACGGTATCCCCACGCCGCTCAGTCAATGTCTGGTCTGAAATTCCCTCACCGACCAAGTCCGCAATACAAAGAGAGTTTATAAGTGGCCAATATTAAGTCCCAGAAGAAGCGCATCCTCACCAACGAGAAGGCGCGCCAGCGCAACAACTCGGTGAAGTCCGAGCTGAAGACGCTGATCCGCAACGTGGATACCGCTGTCACCGCTGCTGACAAGGATGCCGCTCAGGCAGCACTCCAGGCTGCTACCCGCAAGCTGGACAAGGCTGTCAGCAAGGGCGTTATCCACAAGAACAACGCGGCTAACCGCAAGTCGGCCATCTCCAAGAAGGTCAACGCGCTCTAAGCGGTGAATTCTTAGTCTTACCAGTCTGGGGGGGGCGGCCGGGGGGGGCGGCCCCCCCAGACTGCTTTAACGCCCCTTAGCCGCCTCCCCCTGTCACTCCCGCGGTGCTTTACTGGCTCCATGCGCAGAGTACTGATTCTCGGAGGGACAGCCTGGCTGGGCCGGGAAATCGCCCGGCAGTTACTGGACCGGGGCGACGCCGTAACGTGCCTCGCCCGCGGCTCCTCAGGCACGCCGCCCGCCGGGGCTGACTTCATTGCGGCCGACCGGCTGCTGCCGGACGGTTACGCGGAGGTGGAAGGCCAGCCCTGGGACGAAGTGATCGAACTCGCGTACGAGACCACCCTGGTCGCCGGCGCCTTGAGGGCACTCGGCCCGACGGCGGCCCACTGGACGCTCATATCCTCCGTCTCTGTCTACGCTGACGATTCGGTTCCCGGCGCGGATGAGTCTGCGGCCCTGGTGGAGTCTTTCGGGGCCGAAGACTATGCCCAGGCAAAAGCAGCAGCGGAGCGTCTCAGTTCCCAGGACCTCGGGGACCGGCTGTTGATCATCCGGCCCGGGCTCCTTGCCGGAGCGGGAGATACGAGCGACCGCTTTGGCTACTGGCCGGCCCGTTTCGCGCTGGCCGGCAGCGGACCGGTCCTGGTGCCGGGGCTCGATGAATTACCGGTGCAGGTCCTGGAGGCCAGTGATCTGGCGTCCTGGCTGGCAGTTGCGGGGGTCCGCGGACTCACCGGGGTATTCAACGCCACCGGAGACAGCCACCCGCTCCGCGAAGTCCTGGAGCTCGCTGCCGACGTTGCAGGCTTCAGCGGCGAAATGATCAGCGCCCCGGAGGCGTGGCTGCTGGACAGGAACGTGCGGTACTGGTCGGGACCGAGGTCGCTGCCGCTGTGGCTGCCCGCGGCCGACGCCGGCTTTGCCCTGCGCAGCAACACTGCGTTCCACGCTGAGGGCGGCGAGCCGGCGCAGCTCAGCCACACACTGGAGAGGGTCCTGCAGGACGAGAGGGAGCGTGGACTGGACCGGCCCCGCAGATCCGGGCTCAGCCGAACCGAAGAGCTGGACCTGCTGGGGATGCTGGCCGCGGAGCACAGCTGAAACCCCGGCGGCCGGTTACTTCGGCTCTACGCCGGCGTTAGCCCTCCACCCTGATCCCCAGATGGCCGGCAAGCATGGCCGCCATGTCTTGGAGCTGCAGCGCACTGAGTGTTGCTCCGCGGAGGAACCCGACGCCGGAGATCCCGCGGATCACTGCCCCTCGCAGGTCGACGTGTTCAAGGGTTGCCTGGTCCAGCACCAGGGTGTCGATCCTGCTGCCTTCAAACGAGGCACGGGTAAGTTTGGCGCCGCTGAGATCGAGTTCTCCAATGACGCAGTCGCTAAAGGACACGTCCCTGAGCACCGATCCGCGCAGGTTCAGGAAATCGAGTTTGCTGCCGGAAATTCGGACGGAATTCCACTGCGAGGAGAAGGCCTCGGCGGAGCCTATGCGGGAGCCGTCAATGGCGGCGTCGCGAAGAATCAGGCCGGGCGCGGTGAGGACGGGAGCGTTGAACCGCTCGAGCCTGGTATCCAGGAACCGGGCGTTCCGCAGGCTGGCCTCGTGGGCGTAGATGCTGACCAGCTCACACTCACTGAAGGAGATGCCGTCAAGGTCGCGTCCGCTGAGGTCGCCGCCGGTATAGCTCTCGCCGTCGTAACGCCTGTGGGGCCGGAGCTCCTCTGGATCGCCCGCCTCCAGCGCGGGAAGGGTGATGCGGCCAATTCGCGGAGAGGAAAGCGCTTTCCCAGCCATGGTGTCCTTCGTTATCCGCGCTATCGGCCGGAGGCAGCCAGGGCAATGACGGTGACGGCACGCTCGACGGCGTACACCGGGTCACGTCCGGCCCCTTTGACCTGGGCATCGGCTTCAGCCAGCACCTGGACGGCCTTGATGAGGGACTCGGAGGAGAACCGCTGGGCGTCGCGCCTGGCCTGGTCCACCTGCCAGGGCGCCATGCCCAGGTCCTTGGCGAGCGAGGCCGAGGAACCGCGGAGGTCCGCGACCCTGGCAACACCGCGGACCTTCATGGCCAGTGCCGCCACCAGCGGAACGGGATCCACGCCCGTGGCCAGGGCATGGCGCAGCATGGACAGGGCTGCGCCTGCGCGCCCGGCGAGGGCGGCGTCGGCAACCTTGAACGCCGTAGCTTCAACCCGGCCGCCGTAGTACTTTTCGACCGTCTCTTCGGTGATCTCTCCGGGTGCATCGTTTATGAGCTGCTGGCAGGCGGCCGCAAGCTCGGAAAGGCTGGAACCGACGGCGCTGACCAGGGCCCGCACGGCGCCGGCGTCGATTCGCCGCTTGGCTGTGCGGAATTCCTGAGTGACAAAGTCGGCCTTGTCCGAATCCTTCTTGAACGGCTGGCAGTCGATGACCGGGGCTTTGGCCGTTTTGACGGCGTCGAGCAGCTTTTTGCCGCGGTTGCCGCCGGAGTGGTGGAGCACCAAGACGGTGTCCGGCGCGGGATCCCGAAGGTAGGCCAGCGTGTCATTGAGGAATTCCTCGCTCATGTGGGCGAGGTTGCCGGCTTCGATGAGCTTGGCTTCGCCAAAAAGTGAAGGGCTGGCGATCAGCGTCAATTCCCCGGCAGTGTAGGCGGCGGCGTCGACCCGGATGACCTCGGTGTCGGGTGCAGTGCTGCGCTGCTGCAGGCGGATGTTCTCCATGGCCCGTCCGGCCAGGTATTCCTCCGGTCCGGTGAGCAGGACAACCGGTGCAGGAGCAGCCTGCCGCCAGGAGACTGTCCCCGCCGCCGGCTTCGCGGAAGACTTCTTCGGTACGGCCGGATTCACGGATTTTGCTCCTGCGCATGGATGGGATCGATCACCCCTTACATTGCCACGGTGGACCCCTCCCGCCAACTTCCGCCGTCGTCGTTTTTGCCACATCGGGTGCAGGGACGGCGCGCCGTCCCTGCAGGCTGACCACACAAGCAGAAAGCCACGACGGCGCGGGCAGTCAAGTTTGTATGCAACGGCGCCTGCCGCTAATGTTGCGGAGGCATACGCCTGGAGGAGAGTGATTTCGTGGCCGCAGTTGAGGGTACCCCCTCCCGCCGCAAGGCCTCCCGCCGGCAGCCGCCTTCTGTCGTTGCGCGTGCCGCCGTGAGCGCAGCGCTGGAACACGGCTATGAGCATGTGACAGTGGAAATGATCTGTTCCCTGGCTGATATTTCCCGGAGCACGTTCTTCAACCATTTCCCTTCCCGCGACGCAGCAATAATCGGCAAGCCACTGACTGTCCCCGGACCCGAGGTGACGCACCCGATTCTCTCCGGGTACCCGGATGACCTGGTCCGGGGGCTGCTGGAGATGCAGGTCCCAGGCCTTGTCCACCGGACAGCCGATGCCGATGTCCTGCGAGACCGTACGCGGCTGATCACCGAACAGCCGGCAGCCATGAGCCAGTATTCCACCGGGCTCATCTCCGTCCAGAACAACCTCACGGAGGCCGTCGAAGGCTGGCTTCGTGCCAATCCGCAGCATTCCCGGCTTCCCGGCAGGCCCCGGACTGAAGCGGTCCTTGCGGTCACGGCAGCCTACGCGGCACTCTATGCCGCCTCGAAGTGGTGGAGCATTCCGCTGCGTGACCTTCCTGAGCCAATGTCTGCCTGCCTCTCCGCTGCCGATGCCCTGCGGGTCGTCGTTGGAGCGAATGACCCCTCGCGCCCTAAAAGCGTCCCCTGCGTTCCGGTGCCCGAAGTCGCGGACTGTTCTGCCCGCGCACCCGGGCTGCGGGAACGAAAGCGCCGTGACACTGAAAACCGCATTGAACTTGCCGCAGTCCGCGGGGCCCTGGAGCGCGGCTTCGCGGCCGTCACGGTGGATGAGATCTGCGAAGAGGCAGTGATTTCGCGGAGCACGTTCTTCAACTATTTCCCTTCCCGGGATGCCGCGATCGTTGGCAGGCCGTTGGAAGTGCTGCCGCAGGAGGCCGCTGACGCAGTCCTTTCCAGCCACGGCAGGGACACCGCAGCGGGTGCATTCGCACTGATTTTTGGTTCGCTGGGGCCCACCGACACCGAGGTTGCCCGGCTGCGGGCAGAGCTGTCCCGCAAACAGCCCGCGGCCCGTGATGCCGGAACCACAACGCTGGTTGATGCCGGCACGCAGATCATGGCAACCATCCGGGACTGGCTTGCCGCCAACCCGCAGTACTCGAGCATCAACGGCGGCCCGGCCTATGAAGCGTCCCTGGCGTCCAACGCAGCGTACGCCGCGATTTCCGTCGTGGAAGACGGATGGCTGGGCGCCGCTGCCGATGTGCAGGCCAGCTCGAAGGTTTTCACCGCAGCCATGACCGACCTGCGGACCATCCTGTCCGGGCAGCCTGCGTGAGCCAGGCCGGCAGCCAGGCCACCCGGGTACCTAGCCGGAACGTCAGTATCCAGAGCCCAGCTCACTGACCAGCAGTTTGCCGTCCTCAAGGTGCAGGAAGAAACTGCCCAGCAGATCCGTGCGGGCTATCCGGGCGCCCGCCAGCTCAAGGTTCTTCAGCGTTTCCGGGGCGGGATGGCCGTAGGTGTTCTCCCTCCCCACAGAGATGAGCGCCAGCAATGGCCTCAGTTCGGCCGGTAACACCGGGCCGGAGTTGCGTGCTCCGTGGTGCGCCACCTTGAGCACATGCACGGGTTCGGTTCTCAGTTCCGGACTGGTCCGCAGCATCTGCCGGGCAGCGTCTTCTTCAAGATCACCGGTAAAGAGCAGGTTGATTCCAGCAGCCCTGACCATAAGGACAGCGCTGGCATCGTTTTCGGTGAGTTCGGCCGGGCTTCCGGCTCCACCCCCTCCTGAACCGCCTGCAGGCGGCCAGAGCACATTCCAGCTCACTTCTCCGTGCTCGCCGCGCCCGCCCTTGGCCAGGCGGAGGGGACGGACACCGAACTCGCCGGCAAGTTCCGCGATTTCTGCCGGCAGACCGGGTTCTGCTGACGAGAAGGCCAGCGATTTCACGTCCCTGCCATCGTCCTCGGCCGCTGCTGCTCCGGCGTAGTGGTCGGCGTGGGCATGTGTAATGACCAGCAGCTCAATGGTCCGGATATCCAGTCTGTCCAAACACGCGTCCAGCGCCGGAGGGTCCGGCCCGGCGTCTATCACCAGTGCCGAGTGCTGCCCCGTTCGGACCGCCAGCGCATCTCCCTGTCCCACATCACATGCCGCAGCAATCCACTCCCGACGTGCGGTATCGGGTTGGGAGAAACGGAGCACCGACATGGCCAGAACCGCGGTGAGGACGATCCCTGCCAGTACCGCTCCGAACCGGAGGGCCAGCCGGGACCTTCGGGCGCCGGAAACTTTCCTCGCGGAACCGCTGCCCGGACGCTCTTCCCGGTGGCTGGACGCGGATTTGCCAACCGGGTCCTGCCGCGCGCGGCCCAGCCGTATGACGCAGAACGTGAGCAGTGCCGCTGCCCCCGCCATAGCTGCCGCACCGGCGGGACCGGGCAGCCAGGGAAGCAGCGCCCCTGGACTCCCGGCAAAGAAACGTGCAACCGCCGCAACCCATCCCGCTCCCGCACCAGCTGTCCACACCAGCGGCAGCGCCAGCCCGGGAAGGAGGTAAGCAACAACGACTGCGGCCATACCCAGGACCGTGACCAGCGGGACTGCGGGCGCCGCAGCCATATTGGCCGGCAGTGAGTAGACCGGCACCTGCGGCTGCAGCAGCACGAGCACCGGGGCACACGCGACTTGCGCCGCCAGCGGGATCGCGGCGAGCACCGCAACCGGGTGTGGCAGGAAGCGTCCCAAGGCTGCGGAGAAAACCGGTCCGAGAAGGATCAGTCCGGCGGTCGCGCAGACGGAGAGGATGAAGGCATAGCTGCCGCTAAGCCACGGATCCACCGCCAGCAGGATGGCGGCGCACAAACAGAGCAGCGAGGCCGGCATTCTTCCGCGTCCGCTGAGCACCGCGGCCGTTCCAATGGTTCCCATAACGGCTGCCCTGAGCACGCTGGCATCAGGGCGGACGATGAGGACAAACGCTGTTAGTGCGCCCAGCCCTGCAGCCGCTGCCCAGAATCTGGGCAGTTTCAGCATTCGAGCCAGCAGGAACACAAACGCGAGCAGATAACTGCAGTTGGCACCTGAGACGGCCGTGAGGTGAGTGAGCCCGGTGTCCTTCATGGCAGCAGCCAGGTCCTCTGGGAGGGCGCTTCTGTCCCCCAGCACCATGCCCGGCAGCAGTCCGGCGGCATCTGTTTCACCGAGGCGTGCCGCGTGCGTGGCAAAGTCGGTGCGCAGGCCGGAAGCAACTCCGAAGAGCCCGTGGGCTGGTGATACGTCAGGAGCCTGCCCCGCCCGCAGGACAGCGGCAGCCCGGTCTCCGGGACGCGCCGCCTGCAGCGGGCCCGAGGTGGTGAACGTGTCGCCGAGCCGAATCCCGGCGTAAGCGTCGCCGCCAATGACCAGGACGGGTGCCGCTGCGCCCGATTTCGTTCCGGCCCGGGTGAAACTCAACAGCATTCCCTCCACGAGATAGCGTGGTTTTCCGCTGAAGCGGTCGGGGGTGCCGGCCCGTGCATCGGAAAGCGCCCGGAACTCTCCGGAGATCACCGCTTCCCGGTCAATGGCATCGCCTACGGGTCCTGCCGTCCGTTCGATCAGGCTGGTCGCGGCGCTCATGGAGACCAGAACTGCCACGGCAACGGGAGGCAGCAGCATCGGCAGCATCCTCACTCCCCTGCTCCTGCGAGGTTCTTTCCCTGTGGCAGCGGCCGCATGCCGCGCGTGGAGAGCGGCAGCGGTCACCACCAGCAGCAGCGTCCCCGCTGCGACCACGGCGGGGAGAAGGAAAGATGCAGGTAACCGGATCGACACCGCTGCAGCCACCCACGCAGCTCCAGCCACGGGTACCAGCCGAAGTTCGGTCAACGGCGGCGGAACATACTCCTTCCGGCCACTGTTGCTGTCTCTGTCGCTGTCCTTGGCCCTGTCCCTGTCCCGAAAGACTGCTGCCACCAGTGATGGTGCTGCCTTGCCCCATGACTTTGCGCTGCCCGTACGGGCTCCCTCCGCAGGCTCCGGGAAAGAGACACCGCCGGCCTCCGGGGCACGGGGCCGGACCGCCGCCGTGATGTAGCGGGACCAAGGGCTGGGGCGGGTCATGGCCTGGCCGGGGAGGACACGGGGATTAGACCGTAACCAGTGGAAGGAGAGCGTTCAGCATTGCCTCCCCGATACCGGGAACGGCATCCAGGTCTTCTGGACGGGTAAATCTGCCGTGGTCTGTGCGCCATGCGACGATGCGGGCTGCCAGCACCGGTCCGACCCTGGGCAGTGTCTGCAGTTCAGCTTCCCCGGCAGTGTTGAGGTTGACCGCTCCTCCCTCGGCGCCCGCCCCGTCCGAAGGGCCGCCGGCCATCCCGCTGCCCGGACCAGCGACGGCTCCCGGCACTCCTGCTTCGGCGGCGGACGCGCCGGGTGCAGCACCTGCCGGGTCGCCCAGTACCGGCACCACCACCATGTTGCCGTCTTCGAGAGTGGCAGCGAGATTCACGAGCCTCAGGTCCGCCTCCGGGGTTGCGCCACCGGCTGCCTCAACAGCGTCGGCCACACGGCTGCCGGACCGAATCCTCACGATGCCGGGCGAGACCACCGAACCTGCAACGTGGACCACCAGATCGGCTCCGGCTTGTCCTGTGCCGGCGTTGCCGGCGGAGGGGTTGCTTCCCGGCATAACCTGGCCCGGAGGCTCTTCCGTAACTGTGGAAACGCCTGGCCCCGCGGCACCGTCCGGGCCGTCTCCGCCCGTCCCGGCTGTCTCCCCGCTGTCAGGAACATCGAGCTCTATGGAGACTGCTTCATGGGGTGTGTCGAGCACCAGCGGGAAAGCAACAGCTCCGGCCAACAGCAAGCAGACGGCAAGCACTGCAGCTCGAAACGGAAATCCCCACCGCCGGCGGCGCGGGTCTGCATTGACGTCATCGGTTCCTGCCGACGCCGCTTCCCTCCGCGCCGCAAGGCGGGACGTCAGGGTATCCGGGGGTTCAGTGTCCCAACGGTGTGCAGCCATGCGCCAAACCTATGGCCCGTCCGGCAACGGCCGGCAGGCCGCAGACCGTCGCTGTGGACCCCGCTGGCTGGCCGCTGCAGGCAAGTTCGGTGTGAAGGGTATGTCACTGGCTCCAGCACTAACGGCTTCGACTCCGGCCGGCCTATTTCAGTCGAAAGACCTCCACTATGTGTGGAGTATCGATCAGGGTGTGCGGAGCAAATGCGTGATAGGCCCATACATGCACCCACGCGTTGCCGGTCCGCAGCGTCAGGAAGCTCTTGAACATCCCCGGTCCGAGGTAGGTGAAGAGCAGGAAGACCACAGACAGGGTTGAACGCTCCAGCGAGCTGAATACTGCCCATGCATCCCAGAAATGGAGCCCGGCGTAGGTAACTCCTCCCAGCAGCACCGTGGCGGTGGCAGACCCGGTAAGGCGCAGGAAGCGCGGGATCAGGATGGCGTACACATAAATCATGGCGGGGAACACGGCCCCTGCCAGATAGAGGACGAACGTCAGGGCTGCACCGGGAACGAGCAGGTGCGGCGGCAGCCCAAGACTGGCCGGCTGGACGAAGACGACCTGGAAACAGAACTCCAGCGCCAGAACAACGCCGATAACCAGCAAGTCGTTCCTCGGCGCGGTTGACCGCAGCCCCAGGGCCATGGACGAGTAGCGGCGGCGGAACCAGAGCAGCGGGAGCACGGCGTAGACCAGCAGGTTGTACCCCGCCCACGTCAGCACCTCTCCGGGTGCAGGGAGGTCACGGGTGCCAAACAGGGTTCCCGCCAGGTGCAGTCCGAAAGGGTGCCAGCCGAGAGCGGTGGCCAGAAAATAACCGCCCATCATTCCCAAGACTCCGTAGCCGAGCAGCCCAAGTGTTTCGGCAAGGGCGCGGCGGTGTTCGGGAGCACGCCTGGACAGCAGCGGATCCGGCCGCCGCCGGGTCAGCAGGTACACCACACCCATGAGCAGCACGATTTGGGCCATGGCCAGGTTTATTTCGGCAAGGATTTCCAGCTTGGACAGCTCCGCGCGCGCAGGCCAGTCGAAGGGCAACCGGGAGCCAGGGGCCAGGCCAATCCACAGGTTCGCGGCAAGCCAGGCCGCGGCTGCCGTCCAAAGCCACGGCGTGCCGCGAGGCCGCGGCCGCTTTTTCTCTCCAAGAATCCGCTGTCCGCCGGTGGCTACTGTCGAATTCCCCGTGTCTGCAGGTGAGCCGTGGTTTTCCGTGCCGTCGTTCATCACTCCTCCAACCGGTAGCGAGGACTATCACAGCTGTGATATAAAACACAATCTAACACGGGTGTGCTATAAAAGCTCCATGCCTTTACTTGTTAATCGTGAGCAGCGGCGCGTGGAGCTGGCCCGGGCTGTCTGGCGGGTCATTCGGCGCGACGGCATAGAACGCGCCTCTGTCCGCGAAGTGGCGCGGGAAGCAGGGCTCTCCACCGGTTCCCTCCGGCATTACTTCAGCACCCAGTCCGAGCTGCTGGTCTTTGCCATGGGCCATGTGATGGAGCAGGTGGAAACCCGGGCATCAGCTGTTCAACGGCAGGACGACCTCTGGAGCACCGCCAGACTGGTGCTGGCGGAGCTTTTGCCCCTGGATGATGAACGCCGGGCGGAGAATGAGGTCTGGCTGGCCTTCACTGCCCGCGCCATGGTCGACCCCCACCTTGCGGCGCTTCGCAACGAAGCCTATGACCGGCTCCGCGATGCCTGTGTCCGGTGGATATCCCTTCTGCTGCCCGGTGCCGATGAGACCTCCCGCCAGAACGAATCCGAACGCCTCTTTGCCCTGATTGACGGTCTTGCCGTTCATGCCGCCATGCGTCCCGCAAGCGCCACCGCAGAGGTCCTGTCCGGCGTCCTCAACAGACACCTGGACCAGTTGGCGGCCCAACCCGCCTAGCTGGGCGATGTCCTAGTCGATGTCCGTTCCGATGCTTTCGCCGGCGTCAGCAGCGGGCCCGTAGGCTTGCTTCGGAACGTCACGCTCCGCCGGGGTCCCCGCGGCAGGAGCCGCAGCGCTGCCGTCCCCGGCACCGGTACCGGCGTCGTCCGGAACCTTAACAGCCGGAGCAATCGCCACAGCCAGAACGCCTAAACCGGCATGCGCGGCAAGCACTGCGGGCAGCGGGCAGAGCATCACTTCCGCTCCGGGCAGCTCACGGATCACAGCAGATGCCAGGCGTTCAGCCTCCGCCTCGTTGCCAAAATGGTGAACGGCAACGCGTACCGGACCGGAACGGCGGGACAGTTCCTCCCGGGAAAGTTCTTCCAGCCGGGCCAGGGCCTTCGGCGCGGTGCGGACCCGTTCCAGCGGAACCACCAGCCCGTCCCGGATCGCCAGGATCGGCTTGACGGCGAACAGGTTGCCCAACCAGCCGGCAGCGGCACCAAGGCGTCCGCCGCGGCGCAGCTGGTCGAGGCTGGGAACGTAGAAAAGTATGTGCGCAGCGACGGCACTGGCCCTGGCGGCGGCAACAACCTGCTCAGCGTCCTCGCCTGCGAGGGCCGCGGCCGCAGCCGCCTGCACCGCGAAGCCGAGGCCCATGGCGACCGACGCCGTATCAATCACATGGACGGGAACCGGGGAAGACCGCGCCGCCAGCCGGGCCGAATCCACCGTTCCGGACAGCCCCGAGGAAAGGTGGATCGAAACTACCGCTTCAAAGCCGGCGTCGGCGAGCTGGGCATATACAGCCTCGAACTGGCCCGGCGCCGGGCGGGAAGTACGTACGTCCTGACCCTGGGCCAGCGCGAGGGCAAGGGCACCGATCATCTTGTCGGTACCCTCGCCGTAGATCTGGTCACCGATCATCACCGGCATGGACACGACCCGGACCAGGCCACCCGCCCCCTCCGAGGCAACCCAGCCGTCAGGCAGGGAACAAGCCGAATCGGTGACGACGGCGACGCGCGGGCGGGGAGCTGGTTCAGCACCCCCGGCTGTCCGGGATTTGAACCACCGTCCGCGCATCGCCGCCCAGTCCATCATGGCTAGGCAGGCACGATGTTCACGAGCTTGGGTGCCTTCACGATGATGGTGCGGATGCCGGCGCCGTCGAGCGTCTTCTGCACCTGCTCCGAAGCCAGCGCCAGTTCACGCAGCGCGTCCTCGGTGATATCCGCCGGAACCTCCAGGCGGTCGCGGACCTTGCCCTTGACCTGGACGATCGCTGTGACGGTGTCCTGCACCAGCAGGGACTCATCAACCGACGGCCAGCCCGCATTGGCGACCGATGCCGGGTGGCCCAGTGCGTTCCACAGGTCCTCCGCCGTGTAGGGGGCGAAGAGGCTGAGGATCACAGCCACGGCTTCCGATGCTTCGCGGACCGCCGGGTCGGATGCACCGGCGCCGGAGTCGATGGTCTTGCGGGTCGCATTGACCAGTTCCATCAGCTTCGCGATGACGACGTTGAACTTGCCGGCCTCGAGCAGCTCGGTGGCGTCGGCAATGGTCCGGTGCGTGACCGAGCGCAGCTTCTTGTCACCGGCGGCGAAGTCCGCGCCCGGTTCGGAAGCAACGTCCTGGCCCAGGCGCCAGGCACGGGCCAGGAACTTGGCGGAGCCCGACGGCGAGACGTCCGCCCAGTCGACGTCGTCTTCCGGCGGGGAGGCAAAGATCATGGTCAGGCGCACGGCGTCGACACCGTACTTGTCCAGCTGCTCGCCCAGGTCAACACCGTTGCCCAGCGACTTGGACATGGCCTTGCCGCCGTTGAGCACCTGGCCCTGGTTCAGCAGTGCAGTGAACGGCTCATCGGCCTCGATCAGGCCCATGTCCTTCACCACCTTGGTGAAGAAGCGGGAGTAGAGCAGGTGGAGGATAGCGTGCTCGACGCCGCCCACGTACTGCCCCACCGGCATCCAGTTCCGGACAGCTTCGGGGTCGAACGGACCCTCGGTGAAGTGCGGGGAAACGAAGCGCATGAAGTACCAGGAGGAATCCACGAAGGTGTCCATGGTGTCGGTGTCGCGCTTGGCAGCGCCGCCGCAGGACGGGCAGGAAACGTTGACCCACTCTTCCACGGAGGCCAGCGGAGAGGTGCCCTTCGGAGCCAGTGCCTCACCCTTGAGCCCGGTGGGCAGGGTGACCGGCAGCTGGTCATCGGGAACCGGTACTTCGCCGCACTTTTCGCAGTGGATGATCGGGATCGGGGTGCCCCAGAAGCGCTGGCGGGAGAGCAGCCAGTCGCGCAGGCGGAAGTTCACGAACTTCTCGCCGGTGCCCTTTTCTTCCAGGATGCGGATTGCCGCGGGAATGGCTTCGGACTTCGGCAAGCCGTTCAGCTCACCGGAGTTCACCAGGGTGCCTTCGCCGGTGGTGGCGGTGCCGCTGACGGCGGGATCCTCTTCACCGGTGTCCAGGACCGCGCGGACGGGCAGGTCGAAGGTGCGGGCGAAGTCCAGGTCGCGCTGGTCGTGCGCGGGCACGGCCATGATCGCGCCGGTGCCGTAGTCGGCCAGCACGTAGTCGGCTGCCCAGACCGGCAGCTTTTCGCCGTTCAGCGGGTTGATCGCGTACCGGCCGGTGAAGACACCGGTCTTGGTGCGGTCCGTGGCCTGGCGTTCGATGTCGGAGAGCGCCTTGACGTCCTCGCGGTACTGCAGCAGCGCCTCGCGGTGCTCGTCGTCCACCAGGTCCAGGGCCAGCGGTGCGTCTGCTGCTACAACAAAGAACGTTGCCCCGTACAGGGTGTCCGGACGGGTGGTGAAGACGGTGACCCGCTCTTCCGGCTTGTTCCCGGCAGCCTCGATGGCGAACCGGACGTGGGCACCCTCGGAACGGCCGATCCAATTCTTCTGCATGGCCAGCACACGCTCAGGCCAGTGGCCCTTGAGCTGCTCCATGTCATCCAGCAGGCGGTCGGCGTAGTCGGTGATCTTGAAGTACCACTGGTTCAGGGCCTTCTTGGTGACCTGGGTGCCGCAGCGTTCGCAGGCGCCGTTGACGACCTGCTCGTTGGCCAGCACGGTCTGGTCCTTCGGGCACCAGTTGACCGGGGAGTTCTTGCGGTAGGCCAGGCCCCGGTCGTAGAAACGGGTGAACAGCCACTGGGTCCAGCGGTAGTACTCCGGGTCCGAAGTGTGCAGGCGGCGGGACCAGTCAACGCTGATCGCGTAGCGCTTGAAGGAGCCGGCCTGGGTGTCGATGTTGCGGTAGGTCCACTCGCTGGGATGCGCGTTGTGCTTGATCGCGGCGTTTTCCGCGGGCAGGCCAAAGGAGTCCCAGCCGATCGGGTGCAGCACGTCGAAGCCGAGCTGGCGCCAGTAGCGGGCAACCACGTCTCCCATGGCGAACGCTTCAGCGTGGCCCATGTGCAGGTCGCCGGACGGGTAGGGGAACATGTCCAGGACGTAGCGGCGTTCCTTCGATCCGTCGTCGGCCGGGGTGAAAACGCCAAGGTCGTCCCAGACAGCCGGCCACTTCTTCTCCATGGCCGCGAAACTGTATACGGCCTCTTCCGACTGGTCAGTCTGTGACTGCGTGCTCACTATGCTTCGCCTCTGTCCTCAAGAAAATCCTGGTGATCCGCGGACTCCGGCGTGCTGCCGGTTCCGCCCGCGCTGTTGACTCTTCCCCAGACACACAAAAGCCCCTCGTCAGATGCAAGGGGCTGCCGCGTTTGATACAAACGCGGCTATCTAAGGAGGAGCAATGCGGTCATTTCTCCACTTTACAACAGGCAGCGCCCGACGGCGGTGCCCGGGTTCAGGTGCGCCGTATTGTTGGGTGCCGCTAGTTGGGTGCGCCGTGGCCTGCACTGACGGGCCGGGCCGCAGACCTGGTACCCGGCGCCGGTACGGGTGCGGTGGGCGGCGGTCACCCTGACCTGTGTTCCCACGTCCTGGTACCAGGGTTACCCGTGTGACAACAGCAGTATCAGCAGTCACGCCGTCTGGGAACGCCGGCGCATTTCCGCCCAGCGACTCGCCCACCCGACGCTTCTCCGGCTTGCCCCATCAGCCCGATTTCGCCTCGGCCTCCCGCGCTTTCCGGAACTCGAGGAAGGCTTCCCGACTGGTGCGCGTGGGAGTGAAGCCGAACTCCTGTTTCAGAGCCGTGTTGTCCAGGACCGGACGGTAGCGCAGGAAGCGCAGCTGCTCCGGACCGTGCACCGTGAGTTTCAGCTTTTGCCCCGCCCAGAGACCGGCAGCGAGGAGCGGAGCGGGAACCGTCAGTGTCCGTTTGCCCATATGCAGGGCGATCTCGCGGACGGTGAGGGCGCCGTCGCCGGCCACGTTGAAGATCCCGCTGCGTCCGGTGATCACGGCCTGTGCCATGGCATCAGCGACGTCCTGGTCCCAGATAAAGACGAACGGCGAGTCGCTGCCGGCCACCCGCAGCAACCGGGGCGCATCGAACAGTGCCGTGATCTGGTTCCGCACCCGCTCCCCCAGGATCGTTCCGATCCGGAAGATGGTCTGCCGCAGTTCCGGGTGCTCAGTGCGCAGCCGAGCCAGTTCCTCTTCAACCAGGCGTTTGTGCCGGGAATAGGCAAACTCGTCATTGCCGCGCAGCGGGTGGGACTCGTTCAGCCACGGGGCGTTGTCTGCGTGGTAGCCGTAGGCGGCGCCGGAGGATGAAACGACCACATGCTTCACCCCGGCCGACAGGCAGGCAGCGAGGACGTTCTGCGATCCCTCCACGTCTACCCTGAACTCCTGCTCCTCAGTGGTGTCCCTTCCGGGATTGACGATGGCCGCTAGATGGACCACGGTTTCGATCCCGTGTTCCACGAGCAGCTGGGCGATGTCCGGGGAGCAGACGTCCGCCAGCGCGTACACCACGCCGTCAACCTTCCGGTCGGCCGAGGGCTCCCGGATATCCAGGCTCAGGACGTGGCTCACGGCAGGGTCTGCCGCCAGCCGGGATACGACGGCGCTGCCCAGGAAACCGTTGCCTCCGGTCACGCATACCCGGGTCACAGTGCGGCCTCCTGCGCCTTGGCGGCTTTCCGGACATCCCGCCGCCGCCACCACGCAGCCAGCGCCAAGCCCGCCAGGATGTCCCAGATCCCCCACCATGCGGCAACCATCGCCATGCCGCCCAGACCTGAGAAGAACGTCAAGGTGAGTCCGAGGCCCAGTCCGGTGTTACGGGCTCCGACTTCGAAGGTCACGGCCCGCCGGCTCGCTTCATCCAGCCGGACAGCCGCAGCCGCCCAGTAGCCCACGGCCAGCGCCACGGCATCGTGCAGGGCAACCACCAGGAAGATGGTGCCAAGGTGCTCGCGCAGGGGGCCGAGGTTACTGGCGGTTCCGGCAACAATAAAGGCGAGCAGTGCCACCAGCCCGATCCGCTGCACCCAGGGCCGCAGCCGGTCCGTGAGCTCGGGGAAACGCCGGGCCAGCGGCATGCCCAGCGCAAACGGAACACCGATAATCAGCAGGACCTGGACCAGCATTCCGCCGCGGTCCAGTGCGAAGTCCCGCATCAGGGAGTCCGTGGACGGGCTCAGCGCGGCCCAGAAGGCCACGTTGAGCGGCATCACGATGATCGCCACCAGGTTGGACACGGCGGTCATGGACGCGGACAGCGCCACATCGCCGTGCGCCCGGTGGGTCAGCACGTTCGAAATGCCGCCGGGCGGACAGCAGGCCACCAGGATCATCCCCAAGGCGATGGACGCTGGAACCTGCAGTGCCAGGGCAATGCAGACGGTCACCGCAGGCAAAAGCAGGTACTGGGCGGCAATGCCCAGCAGGATGGCCTTCGGACTCCGGGCCACTGTGCGGAAGTCGGCGGGACGGACCTCCAGGGCAATGCCCAGGATGATCACGGCCAGGACCACGTTCAGGATCACCAGGGAGCCGGGCGAAAAGTTCAGCACGACGTCGTCGATGGGCATTAGCTGTGTACCTCGGTCCGTGCGTCTTTGCGAGCGGGTTCGGCGGCCAGCCGGTTCAGGTGGGAAGCCAGTTCCGCCCGGTAGGCGTCCTTGTTGACGTAGTAGCTCATCCGGTCCAGCCCCAGGTATCGGTAGCCGCCGGTAACGTCCGGGGACTCGCCGGCAAGCAGTTCCTCAAACCTGCCGGCGCATGCGGGATCGTCCCGCTGCGCGGCGAGGTAGGCCGCGGCGAGCTCCGCCTGCCGGTATCTGCCTTCCCAACCCAAGCCGGAAGCTTCCACCATGCCGACCACCAGCAGGTTGTGTGCCTGCCGGCTGAAGATGTTCAGGTACAGCGACGGAGCAGCGCCGGTCCAGTCCAGCAGCTCCGGGCGCAGGTAGGGGTAGTCCAGCACATAGCCGGTTGAGCACAGGATCAGGTCGTACTCCCCCGAACTGCCGTCCCGGAAATGGACAGTGTGTCCCTCAAGTCGGTCAATGTCCGGCTTCACGGTGAGGTCGCCATGTCCCAAATGATGCAGGATCAGTGAGTTCACGACCGGATGGGACTCATAGATGCCGTAGTCCGGTTTGGGAAAGCCGAACCGCACCGGGTCGCCCGTAAACATCCGCAGCAGCCTCTTGTCGAGGAACTGCTTGAGCGGCCGGGGCAGCGGTTTGCCCTGGTTCAGTGTGTCCGTGGGCCGCCCGAAGACGTATTTGGGGACAAAGTAGTAGCCGCGCCGGACGCTGATGTCGACGGCGGCGGCATGGTGGACGGCATCGACGGCGATGTCGCAGCCACTGTTGCCGGCACCGACAATCAAGACCCGCTTGCCGCCGAATTCAGCGGCGGACTTGTAACTGGCCGCATGCCGTATGTCCCCCTCGAAGCTGCCCCGGAACTCCGGCAGGCTGGGAGTGTGGAGCGTCCCCGAGGCCGCAATCACCGCACTGAACCTTCCGCTGCCGCTTCCGCCGGGAGACTCCCACCGGACGGTCCAGCCGCCGTCGTCCGGCACCGCACTGGTGACCCGGGTGTTGAACCGGATCCGGGAGGTGAGCTCAAAATTCCGGGCATAGTCCCGGAAATAGCCCAGGAGGTGCCGGTGCCCCGGATAATCGGGGGTCCCGGCGGGCATGGGAAACTCGCTGAACTCGGTGGTGGTCTTCGAGGAGATCAGATGTGCCGATTCGTAGACCGTGCTGGCGGGATTCTCGATGTTCCACAATCCGCCGACGTCGGAATGTGCCTCGAATCCCACCACCTCCAGCCCCCGCCTGGACAGTGCCCTCATGGCCGCAAGGCCGCTCGGACCTGCACCAACAACGGCTACGGGTGCTTCCCCCCATACTGCGTCTGACTTTGATTCAAGAGACAAGTGCTACCCGCTTCTGTGATCTGCATCACCCTTGATGCTCAGGGAACGCTACCGAGCGGACGGGGACCGGTCAAACACAACACACCGTTAAGGCAGAACTGGGGGGGGCGGGGGGGGGGGGGGGCGGCGGCGGGGCGGCCCCCCCGGCGGCCGTGAAGCTGATCCTCTACCCGGGAAGCTCCCACTTCTTCGCCGATATCAGCTCTCCGGACTACGACGAAGACTATGCGCACGCCC
>NZ_JAXIOO010000018.1:0-66646 GCF_049311065.1 Arthrobacter sp. 7Tela_A1
CCGCCGGTCCCCCAGCCGGCGGCGACGAACTTTCAGCAGCCGAGATCGTGGCCGCGCAGGAGGAACTGCTGCGCGGCCTGCTCGGCACGCTCGGACCGGCCGGGTGGTCCTCCCCGGACGGCACAGCCTATGCCGAGGGAGCACTGCGGCCACAGGTCACTCCGTGCCCCGTGCAGCGGCGGTCCGGCCGGGGCACCAGCGGTACAGAAACGGGGCCGCGGCGGCATGTCCTCACCATGCACCTGACCGGGCCGGCTCCTGAGTCCGCCGTTACGTCCCGGGACCAGGCCCAGTACATCCTGGGCGCCCTGGGGACCGAGATGCTTTCCGCGCTGACACCGGGACCTGACGCCGCACCTTCCACGGAGTTCACCTACGTGGGCAGCCGGTCAGGCGTAACGGTTCGCTACGCTGCCAATGACTACCGGCAGTCCGTCGAAATCGTCAGCGGATGCACTTCTGATCCCGCCCACGACGCGACGTCCGGAAAACCCATCAACTAACCGCCCGCGTGTGGAATTTCGCCCGGGCGGCTGTTTTTTGGCGCTGGATGCTTGTGCCGAATATTTAGGAATCCTAAGCTCACCTCAGGTTACCGGCCGGTAACCATACCTTCTGACAATGAAGTCGCTGAGGTCTTCCATGAAAAAACCACTCGGCCTGCTCACTGCAGGTGCCCTGGCGTTCGGTTCGCTGCTGGCCGCACCGGCTGCACACGCAGCTCCCGCCCCCGCGCCGGCTCCCCGGACCGACGTCGTCGTTCCTTCCTTCGACGGCACCCCCATCCACACCAACTTCTTCCCGGCCCTGGGGCTCCAGGCCGGTGAACAAGCGCCGACCGTGATGGTCGGACCTGGATTTGGGCTGCCCGGTGGGCGGATCCCCACTACGTCCACAAGCACACTGGTTGGCTCGATCGGCATCGCTCCGCTCAGGGAGGCCGGCTACAACGTCGTGACCTGGGATCCCCGCGGCTTCGGTTTCAGCGGAGGGGAGGCCTACGTCAACAACCCGGAGTTCGAAGGCCGCGACGGCCAGGTCCTCATCGACTTCATCGCTTCCCAGCCCGAAGCAGCCCTGGACGCCCCGGGCGACCCGGTCCTGGGCATGGCGGGGGCCTCCTATGGGGGCGGCATCCAGTTCGTGCTGGCTTCGCTGGATGAGCGGGTCGACGCGATCGCGCCTACCATCGCCTGGAATGACCTGACCACCAGCCTCTACAAGGAAGGCGCCTTCAAGTCGGGCTGGGGAACCCTGCTGTGCCTGGAAGGAACCGTCACCGGCCAGCTGGGCGAGCTGGTAGGCAACCGCGGAGCGCTTGCCGCCCCGGTGCGGAAAGCCTGCCGTGAAGGTTTGACCTACCCCAACCAGCTGAGTCCGGAGTCTGTTGCCTACTTCGATTCCCTGACACCGGAGAGCATGTTCACCTCGATCACCGCTCCGACGCTGATCATCCAGGGCACCGTGGACACCCTGTTCACGCTGGACGAGGCGACCCGCAACTACAACCTCCTCAAATCCGCCGGGACCGAGGTGAAAATGCTGCAGTTCTGCGGCGGCCATGGCCTGTGCAGCTCCGGCGTGGCAGGACCGGACCGTATCACGGGCGCAGTCCTGAACTGGTTCAGCAAGCATTTGGACGGGAATGATGTGTCCACCGGCACGGATTTCGAGTTCATCGACCAGCGGGGCACCACCCGGGCATCCACCGGCTATCCCCAGCCGGTCGGTACCCTGACGGGTTCAGGCAAGGGCAATCTGCTGCTTTCGCCCGCCGCCGTCAGCGGCGGGGTCATTGCCGCCGCGTGGGCACCGGTTGCGGTCAATGCGCCGGTCACCGCTCCCGCGGCCGCCACCCAGGTCTTCGGAGCACCACAGCTCACGCTGACCTACCGCGGAACCTCCAGGACACCGAACACCCATGTCTATGCACAGATCATCGACAAGTCCCGAAGCTCACTGGTCGCCGGCAACCAGGTGACCCCCGTGCCGCTGATCCTGGACGGCACGGAACGTACCGTAACCGTGCCGCTGGAGGAGATCTCCTACCTCGTAACGCCGCAAACCAAGCTGGCGCTGCAGGTCACCCCCAGCTCCTCGGTCTACACCTCCCCCAAGGTCACTGCCCTGACCTCCTTCACCGCCTCCGTGTCCCTCCCGGTCATCGCCGACTACCCGGTGGTGCCCTAACGGCAGAAAAATGGCCCCGCCGGCCTGTTTCCTTCCGGCGGGGCCATCTCTGCTGCACGGCAGCGATCAGAGCGTGCGCATCTGCCGTTCCACTGCTTCCAGGGAAAGCCCGCGGGTTTCCGGCAGGTACCGCTTCACGAACAGCACGGCACAGATGCCCAGGGCAACGAAGATGAAGAACGTGTTGGAGATGCCCAGTGCAGCCATCAGCATGGGGAAGGAGAAACCGACGGCGAAGTTGGCCATCCACTGCACGAACACGGACAAACCGATCCCCAGGCCACGGACGCGCAGCGGGAAGATCTCGGCCAGCATCAGCCACGTCACCGGCGACACGGCGCCCTGCTGGAAGGCCAGGAACAGGACAGTCATGGAGAGCACCGCGAAACCCCGGGCAGTCCCTTCAGGCATGAGGATCGAGGCGATCCCGATGAGGGCCAGCATGCTGCTGGTGCCGATCAGGCCCGTCAGCAGCATCGGCCGCCGTCCAACCTTGCCCAGCAGCCAGATGCCCAGCAGCGCAGCCCCAACAGAGACGACGCCGTTGGCAATGTTCGCGGTCAGTGCCGCTTCCGTGCCGAAACCGGCATCGGCCAGGATCTGCGTGCCGTAATAGATGATCGCGTTGACGCCGGTGATCTGCTGGACGATCGAGAGCCCCATGCCGATCAGCAGGACGCGCAGCAGCCACGGCTCGGCAAAGTCCTTCAGCCGGCCGGTGCGGGAGTGGGCAGCCAGCCCCTTGATCTCCTCGTACTCCGCCTGCGCTGCTTCGGCGCTGCGGATCTTCTGCAGCGCGGTAAGCATCTGCGCGTACCGGCCCTTTGATCCCAGCCAGCGCGGGCTCTCCGGCACGAAGTGCATTCCGATCCAGAGCGCGATTGCCGGGAGCGTGGCGACCAGGAGCATCCAGCGCCAGACGTTGCCCTCTTCACCCCAGAGGTTGCCGATCACCGCGTTGCAGACGAAGGCGGCAAGCTGCCCGGTGACGATCATCAGCTGGTCCCTGGTAACCAGCTGCCCGCGGCGGGCTGCCGGAGCAAGTTCAGCCAGGAACATGGGTACGACGGCGGAGGCACCGCCCACGGCGAGGCCCAGGACCACTCGGGCCAGGACCATGAACCCGACGCCGGGTGCTGCAGCGGTGCCGGCGGCACCGAGCATGAACACGACGGCCAGGATGAGCAGCAGACGGCGCCGCCCCAGCCGGTCAGCCAGCTGTCCGGCGCCCACGGCACCGAAGGCTGCGCCGAAGAGGAGGCTGGAGGTCACCAGGCCTTCCGTGAAGGGTGTCAGGCCCAGATCGTCCTGCATGTAGGGCAGCGCCCCGTTGATCACGCCGGTGTCATAGCCGAAGAGGAAACCGCCCAGGGTCGCGATCCACGTGGCCCGGCGCAGTGCACGCCGGTGGTCGCCCGGAACGGCCGGGGAAGCTGGGTTGGAACTCATGTAGTTGTCTTGTCTTCCTGGAGGTGGACGCACAAAACCCCCGTGCACCGGAATCCGGGAACGGGGGTATGTGCTGGTGGAGCTTAGAGCGAAGCGAAAACTTCGCGCAGCAGCTCGGCGGTTTCGGACGGCGTCTTGCCGACCTTCACGCCTGCAGCTTCGAGGGCTTCCTTCTTGGCCTGGGCGGTTCCTGCGGAACCGGAGACGATGGCACCGGCGTGGCCCATGGTCTTGCCTTCGGGAGCCGTGAAGCCTGCCACGTAGCCGACAACCGGCTTGGTGACGTTGGCCTTGATGAATTCGGCTGCGCGCTCTTCGGCGTCGCCGCCGATTTCGCCGATCATCACGATCGCCTTGGTCTCGGGATCAGCTTCGAAGGCTGCGAGGGCGTCAATATGGGTGGTGCCGATAACCGGGTCGCCGCCGATACCGATGGCGGTGGAGAAACCGAGGTCGCGCAGTTCGTACATCATCTGGTAGGTCAGGGTGCCGGACTTCGAAACGAGGCCGATCGGACCCTTGCCCGTGATGTTGTTCGGGGTGATGCCAACCAGGGCTTCGCCGGGGGTGATGATGCCGGGGCAGTTCGGGCCGATGATGCGGGTGACCTGGTTGCCGTCGGCGTCGACCTTGGACTGGGCGTGGGCCCAGAACTCGGCGGAATCCTGGACGGGAACGCCTTCGGTGATGACCACAACGAGGCCGATGCCGGCGTCGATTGCTTCCATGACGGCGTCCTTGGTGAAGGCCGGCGGCACGAAGACGATGGAGACGTCGGCGTCGGTCTTGTCCATGGCCTCGGCCACGGTACCGAAGACCGGCAGCTCAACATCGCCGTGGGTCACGGTGGTGCCGGCCTTGCGGGCGTTGACGCCGCCGACGACCTGGGTCCCGGCCTTGAGCATCAGGGCGGTGTGCTTGGTGCCTTCGCCGCCGGTGATGCCCTGAACGATGACCTTGGAGTCCTTGTTCAAGAAGATAGACATATGTGAATTCTCTTTCTGGGGATCGGCTCGGTCAGCGAGCTGCGTAGGCGAGCTCGGCAGCCTTGTCGGCGCCGTTGTCCATGGTGGTGGCGAGGGTAACCAGCGGGTGGTTGGCCTCGGCCAGGATGCGGCGGCCTTCCTCGACGTTGTTGCCGTCCAGGCGGACGACCAGCGGCTTGTTGGCCTCGTCGCCGAGGATCTCCAGAGCCTTGACGATGCCGTTGGCAACGGCATCGCAGGCGGTGATTCCACCGAAGACGTTCACGAAAACGGACTTGACCTGCGAGTCATTCAGGATGACGTCCAGGCCGGCAGCCATCACGGCAGCCGAAGCTCCGCCGCCGATGTCCAGGAAGTTGGCGGGCTTGACGTTGCCGTGCTTTTCGCCGGCGTAGGCCACGACGTCGAGCGTGGACATAACCAGGCCAGCACCGTTGCCGATGATGCCCACTTCGCCGTCCAGCTTGACGTAGTTGAGGTCGTTGGCCTTGGCCTTGGCTTCCAGCGGGTCGGCTGCGTCCTTGTCCTCCAGCTCGGCGTGGCCGGGCTGGCGGAAGTCAGCGTTCTCGTCCAGGGAGACCTTGCCGTCCAGGGCAACGATGTCGCCTGCACCGGTCTTCACGAGCGGGTTGACCTCGACGAGCGTGGCGTCTTCCTTGACGAAGACATCCCACAGCTTGAGGATCGCGTTGACAACGCCCTCACGCAGCTCAGGAGCGAAACCGGCAGCGTCGACGATTTCTTCTGCCTTCGCGGTGTCAATGCCAACTGCCGGGTCAACGGCAACCCGGGCGAGGGCATCGGGACGCTCCACGGCGAGCTGCTCGATCTCCATGCCGCCTTCAACCGAGCACATGGCCAGGTAGTTGCGGTTGGCGCGGTCCAGCAGGACGGAGAAGTAGAACTCCTCAGCGATGTCGGCACCCTGGGCGATCATCACTTTGTTGACTGTGTGGCCCTTGATGTCCATCCCGAGGATGTTGCTGGCGTGCTCGAACGCTTCATCAGCGGTCTTCGCTACCTTGACGCCGCCGGCCTTGCCGCGGCCGCCGACCTTGACCTGGGCCTTGACGACGACGACGCCGCCAATCTTTTCGGCTGCAGCTTTGGCTTCTTCAGGAGTGTGCGCCACGATTCCGGCAAGCACGGGTACACCGTGCGCCTCAAACAGATCGCGCGCCTGATATTCAAACAGGTCCACGGGCTAGTGTCCTTCTACGTCGAAGTAGGTTTACATATCGATCAGCTGATCGGGAAGCAGATGCGTGAAGCCGGGCTGCCCCAATGGCACTTTAGTCCCTCGGCGTCGAACGCGTTTCACAGACTACCGCTTTAGTGATGAAGCACACAGTTCTATGGTTTGTAGAAATCGCGGTCTTTCGGTTATGGCCGCACCTGTGTGCTAAGGCTCCTTGGTCAGCGGAGCGTAGCGCAGCAGCAGCCGCTTCTCACCGGCGTCGAATTTCACCTTGGCCACCGTCTTGTCACCTGCTCCTTCAACGGACAGGACCGTTCCGTGGCCAAAGGAGGTGTGGTTGACCTTGTCCCCCACCGCCACGGAGATAACTTCCTTCTGCGGCTGGACCCGGCCGATGGCTTTGGACACTGGGGCCGAGGCGATGCTTCCTCCGGTGGACGATGCCGCTCCCGCCCCCCAATGGGATCCGCTGTAGCGGCTGGAGGTGATGCTGCCTCCGCCGCCCCAGGCCGGCCGATCCATGCCTTCGCGCTTCCACTCGATCAGCTCCGACGGCACCTCCGCCACGAACTGGCTCGCGGGGTTGTACTGGCTCTGCCCCCACATGCTCCGGACCTCGGACCGGGTGAGGTAGAGGCGCTGCCGGGCGCGCGTGAGCCCTACGTAGGCCAGCCGGCGTTCTTCGGCCAGCTCAGCCGGGTCCGTGGCCGAGCGCTGGTGCGGGAAGATGCCCTGCTCCATGCCGGTGAGGAAGACCACCGGGAATTCCAGTCCCTTGGCCGTATGCAGGGTCATCAGGGTCACCACGCCCTGCCGGCGGGATTCCTCGACGGCCGCGGCCACTTCTTCCGCAGAGCCCTCCGGTGCGTCCGGGATCTGGTCAGCGTCGGCCACCAGGGACACCTGTTCCAGGAACTGCTCCAGTGTGCCTTCGGGGTTGTCGCGTTCGAACTCGCGCACGACGGCGACGAGTTCGGCCAGGTTCTCGACCCGGGATTCGTCCTGCGGATCCGAGCTCTGCCGCAGCTGCGCCAGGTAGCCGGTCTGCTCCAGCACGGCTTCCAGTGCGGCGGACGCCCCGGAGCCGGACGCGACCTCGGCGAGGTCGTCGATGAGTTTCACGAACCCCTTGACCGAGTTCAGCGAACGCGTTGCCAGCCCGGGAGCATCCTCGGCACGGCGCAGCGCCGTCATGAAACTGACCCGTTCCCGCTCGGCCAGGGCCGCAATCGAATACTCGGCCCGGTCGCCGATGCCGCGTTTGGGCTCGTTCAGGATCCGGCGCAGGTTCACGACGTCGTCCTGGTTCACCAGCACCCGCAGGTACGCCAGCGCGTCCTTGATTTCCTTGCGCTCGTAGAACCGGGTGCCGCCAACCACCTTGTAGGGCAGGCCGACGCGCACCAGCACATCCTCGAGCGAGCGCGATTGCGCGTTGGTGCGGTAGAAGATGGCGACGTCGCCCGGACGCAGGTCTTCCTCATCCTGCAGCCGGTCGATCTCCTCGGCGATGAAGCGGGCTTCCTCGTGTTCGTTCTCGCCGACGTAGCCCACGATCTTGGCGCCGTCGCCCTCAGCCGTCCAGAGTTTCTTCTCCGGCCGGTTGGGGTTGCGGGAAATCACCGCGTTGGCGGCGGAGAGGATGGTCTGGGTGGAACGGTAGTTCTGTTCCAGCAGAATGGTCCGGGCGGACGGGTAATCCTTTTCGAAGTCCACGATGTTGCGCACGTCGGCGCCGCGGAAGGCGTAGATGGACTGGTCCGAGTCGCCGACGACGGTCAGTTCTGCCGGCGGAATGTCCACGTGCCCTTCGCCTTCTACGCCGACCAGCTCACGCACCAGGGCGTACTGGGCGTGGTTGGTGTCCTGGTACTCGTCGACCAGGATGTGGCGGAAACGGCGCCTGTAGTACTCGGCGACGCCGGGGAAGGCACGGAACATGTACACCGTCTGGGCGATCAGGTCGTCGAAGTCCATGGCGTTGGCCTGGCGCATGCGCTGGGTATAGCCCGTGTACACCTGGGCCACAGCCTGCTCGAACGGGTCCGAATAATTGGCGCTGGAGGCATAGGACTCATCATCAATGAGTTCGTTCTTCAGCCCGGAGATCTTGTTGGCGATGGCTTTGGGTGCGAACCGCTTGGGATCCAGGTCCAGCCCCTTAGCCACCAGGGTAATCAGGCGCAGCGTGTCCGCGGAGTCGTAGATGGAGAAGTTTGAATTCATGCCCACGGCTTTGGCCTCGCGGCGCAGGATCCGCACGCAGGAGGAGTGGAAGGTGGAGATCCACATGGTCTTGGCGACGCCGCCCACCAGCGATTCAATCCGCTCACGCATTTCTGCAGCGGCCTTGTTGGTGAAGGTGATCGCCAGGATCTGGCCCGGATTCGAGCGCCCGGTGGCCATCAGGTACGCGATCCGGTGGCTGAGCACGCGGGTCTTTCCGGAACCCGCTCCGGCCACGATCAGCAGCGGGGATCCGGAGTGCTTCACGGCTTCTTCCTGCTGCGGGTTCAGGCCGCGGAGCAGGTCGGCTGCCCGTGCTTCATCCACGCGCCGCCCACCGCGGGCATGGTCTCCGGAGGCTTTCGGCGCTTCGGCAACGGCACCCGCTGTCTGGCCCCCGGTGTTCAGAGCGGTGTCATCCCCGGCAGCGCCGGAGGCAGCCTTGGATTTGCCGGGCGTGGAAAAGTACGGATCAAAGAGATAGTCCATGGTGCGGTTAAGTCTAGGTCCTGGCCCTGACATTTTCCCGAAGGGCCGTACTGGCCGGGGACAACCTGCCCCCGCAGCGGTTATCCCTCATGGAGGAGCCGCTGCACGTCGCGGACGGCGGCAGCCGGACCGGCGACGTACCATCTGAACCCGTTGACCTCAATCACTGCAGTGGCTCCGCCGGCTGCTTCCACGATTGCCTTGCCCGGCAGCCAGTCCCATTCCGGGCAGCTGTGCTGGAACCAGACGCCGAGCCGGCCGGTGGCCACTGAGCCAAGGTCGCATGAACCGGATCCCAGCATGCGGATGGTAGCCGCGCCGGCGGCCGCCCGAGTCCAGGGATTGGCGACCTCACCGCGCATAAGCCAGGTGGGGTGAAGGTATGTTCCCGCGCTCAGGCGGTCCAGGCCGGCGTCGGCCAGGACAGGAAGGGCACCCCCGTTCAGGGTCGCAGCCCTCCCCGGCCCGCCGAGCCAGAGCTTGTCCTCCTGCGGCTGGAACACTGCTCCAAGAAGGACACCGGGGTTGTCCACGGGCTGGTCCGCATCCTCGTCGGGGCGCAGCGCCAGCGCGGAGCACCAGTAAGTGGAACCGGAAAGGAAGTTGTAGGTGCCGTCCACCGGATCAATAACCCAGGTCCGGCCCGAGGTCCCCTGGTGGCTCGCGCCCTCCTCCCCCACAATGCCGTCATCCGGCCGCAGCCTTCGGAGGGTCTCAAGCACCAGTTTTTCGGCCGCATGGTCAGCCGCCGTGACGACGTCGGACACCGACGTCTTTTGCCTTCCGGTGAGCCCCTCTTCGCGCATCGCGAAGGCGAGGGCACCCGCCTCGCGGACCAGGGAGGCGGCCAGGACGAAATCTTCTTCAGTGGCAAACGCGCTCATGGCCCTACCCTAGCGGGGCGCGCAAGGCCCCCGCGCCGTCCACCAGCTGCCTCCTCCATACTGTTGTTATGGGAAAAACTCCGGCACAGCGCGCAGCAAAGCACGGCGAGAAGGCTCTGACTCCTGTCCAGCAGGAAATGGCCGCCAACCAAACAACGCAGCGGACACCGCAGCAGGCCAGGAACAACGCCAATTTGATCCTGATCGCTGCGGCGGCCACCGCGCTGTTTATGTTTTGGTACTACCACCTTCTGGTGCTGAACCAGATGTCCCAGTTGTCGGGCGGACTGGCTATGCCGGACTCGCTGATCGGCGGGTATGACATGGAGTACCTGGCCGCCCTGCGCTCGGCAATGGATGCCGATGCACTGGGCCAGCTCAGTTACCTGCACAAGACGGCGGGCACCATATTTCCCCTCATGTTCGGATTCGCATGGCTGTTGATCATCGGCCTCAACACCCAGCGACGTTCGCTTCGCTGGGTATTGTGGGCCGCGCCGATCCTTTTCGTCATTGCGGATCTGTGGGAGAACGTCGCGATTGACAACGTCCTGGGGTCTGCGGAGCTAGCGGCCGGTGACGCTGCCCTGGCCGGCTTCCTGACGGTCGCCCGCTGGGTCCTCCTCGGGCTCAGCCTGGTGGCGTCCGTGCTTGCCGTGTTTAGCCGCCGGCCGGGACGGCCACCAGAACTTGTCGCCGAGGACAAACACTAGGGCCGGCACAATCACGGTCCGCACGATCAGGGTGTCGAACAGGACACCGATGGCCACGGTAATGCCCACCTGGGTCAGGGTGACCAGGGGCAGGACCCCCAGCACCACGAACACCGCTGCCAGCAGGATACCGGCACTGGTGATCACGCCGCCGGTGGAACGCAGAGCTGCCAGCATGCCCTTCTTGGTACCCATGGTGCCGGCGTTCTCCCGGGCCCGGGTGACCAGGAAGATGTTGTAGTCCACACCCAGCGCCACCAGGAACAGGAAGCTGTACAGCAGGGTCAGGGTGTCCAGGGCCGGGAAGCCCAGGACGTTCACGAACAGCAGCCAGCTCAGGCCGCTGGCAGCGAAGAAGGTGAGCAGCACCGAACCGACCAGCAGGAACGGTGCAACAAGGGACCGCAGCAGGACCAGCAGCACCAGGAACACCAGGATGATGACCAGGGAAACCACCAGTGTCACGTCGTGGGTATTCGCGTCCAGCTGGTCAACCCGCTCGGCTGCTTCGCCACCCACCAGGGCGTCGTACTCCGGAGAGTCCGCAAGCTCGGCGCGCAGATCCCGAATGAAGTCGTTCGATTCCTCGGTTCCTGCTTCATAGGAATTGATCAGGTCGATCCGGGTCAGGCCGTCGTGCTCGGAACTGACGGTGGCGCTGTCCACGCCGTCCAGGGAGCCGAGCTCCTTCGTTGCTGCCTCTGCCTCTTCCGAGTTCACCAGGACGATCACGGGGGAGGTGCTTCCGGCAGCGAATCCTTCGGACAGGGTCTCCGCAGCAGTGACAGCTTCGGGCTTGTCCGTGAACTGTTCGTTCTCGCTCAGGCCGATCTTGGCGCTGAAGAGGCCGCTGGCCATGAGCAGGAGAACCACGACGGCGATGCCGGCGATCGTCTTCGGCCGGCGGGCCGTTGCGTCGCCGAGCTTGCCCCAGAACTTGCCTTCACGTGCCGGGTCTCCGACCTTGGGCACGAACGGCCAGAACAGCTTCCGGCCCAGCAGCACCAGTGCCACGGGAAGCAGCAAGAGCGCGCTGAGGATCGCGAAGACAATGCCAAGAGCTGCCGAGAAGCCCAGCCCGCGGTAGCTCATGGTGTCGGTGAAGAGCAGGGTCAGCAGGGCCAGGATGACGGTGCCGCCGGAGGCGATGATCGCTTCGCGGGTGCGGGTGAGTGCCTTGCCCATGGCGGCGTAGACGCTGTCGTGGAGCCGCAGTTCTTCGCGGTACCGGGCAATCAGGAGCAGGGCGTAGTTCGTCGCGGCGCCAAACACCAGGACGCTGGTAATGCCCACGGCAGAAGGATCCACTTCAATCCCGACGAGCGGGGCCAGTACGTCAACCATGCGCAGGGAGAGCTGTTCGGTCGCGGCAACGATCGCCAGCGGGACGATCCACAGCCACGGTGAGCGGTAGGTGATGATCAGCAGCAGGGCGACCACTCCTGCGGTGACCGCAAGGAGCGTGAAGTTGGCTCCGGCGAAAACGCCGGCCAGGTCTGCGGTGAATGCAGCTCCGCCGGTCAGTTCGGCCTTGATTCCCTCCGGCGCAGCGTCACTGACGGCCTCGCGCAGGCTGGCGACCTCTTCGCCCACTGCATCGCCGTCGTCGGCGGCAGCCTGGAGCGTGACCGGAATGATCGCGACCACGCCGTTTTCGGAAACCAGCGGGGGAACCTGGGCGGGAGGGGCCTCGACGCCGGCGTCTGTTGCGGCCGCGCTGATTCCGGCAATGCCTGCAATATCCGTCTCGCTCATTTCGCCGCCGTCTTCGCGCGAAACTACAATCAGCGCGGTGGACTGCTGTGCATCAGGGAATTCCTTGAGCAGCTCCTGCACTTGGGTGACCTGGTACTTGTCGCTGAGCTGGCCCACGGTCGAGGACTCGTTTTCGGGGACCGGAATGGCAAAAAGCCCCACGATCACTACCAGGCCGAGGAACAGCGTGACCAACGCCGCCTTGGCCGAGCGAACTATCCCTGCATGCATTTCAGACTCCTGTGTGGGGCTGGAAAAAGTAACTAGAGAACAAAGTATCTCTTATTTAGAGATACTTCAACATGGAGCTACTATGTACCCGTGGACAGAAATGAGCTGAGGCTTGAGATCGTCAATGCCGTGCGGGGCATGGGCCTGGACGGGCAGCTGGTCGCGGACGCTTTCGCCCACAGCCACGGATTGAACTCCACGGATATGCGGGCGCTGACCCTGATCATGGAAGCCGAAGTGCGGGGAGAGCCGCTGACCGCGGGAAGGCTCAGCAGCCAGCTGGGAACGTCCACAGGAGCTACAACTGCCGTTATCGACCGGCTTGAGCGGATCGGGCACATCCACCGGACCCGTTCGGAGCAGGACCGCCGGAAAGTGACGCTGCATTTCGAAGCCCTGGCCCGGCAGCTTGCGGGCGCCTACTTTGGTCCGCTGGGCCTGCTGACGAGCCAGGTCATGGACCGCTACAGCGATCAGGAACTGGAAACCGTCCACAGCTTCCTCAACGGCATGCGGCAGGCCTACTCCCAGCATCTGCAGGCCCTGGAGGAGTCCAACGGCGCGGCCGAGGCCGGCGCGGCATCAGCCGGGGAAAACAGGTAAGCTGTCTATCGCTGCCGGCACCCGGCAGCCACGCCTCCGTAGCTCAGTAGGATAGAGCGGCCCTCTCCTAAAGGGCAGGTCGTCGGTTCGATTCCGGCCGGGGGCACTTTTTATGCCCCGCGGCCTCCCGGCTATTTGACGGCGCCGGCGGTCAGGCCGCCGATGAGCCGTTTCTCAATGACTGCGAAGAGAATGATCACGGGGACGATCGCGACGATTGAGACTCCGAAGACGTACTGCCAGCTGGTGGCGTACTGGCCTATAAACTTCGTCAGCGCCACTGAGAGCGGCTGGTTCTCCGCCGTCGACATGATGACCAGGCTGGCGGCGAACTCGTTCCACGCCGACACGAAGGTAAAGATCACAGCGGTGACAATGCCGGGCCACACCAGCGGGAGGTTCACGCTGAACAGCACCCTCAGCCGCCCTGCCCCGTCGATCTGAGCAGCCTCGTCGATTTCCTTGGGAATGGCGGCGAAGAAACTGTGCATGATCCACAGCGCGAAGCAGAGGTTGAAGGCGGCGTTGATCAGGATCATGGCAATCCACGTGTCATTCAGGTCGAGCCACAGCATTTGCCGGAACAACCCGGCGGTCAGGACAGCGGGCTGGAGCATCTGGGTGATGATCACCAGGAAAAGGAAGGCCATCCGTCCCGGAAAGCGGAAGCGTGCCGTGTAATACGCGGCCGGGGTAGCCACCAGCAGGACCAGGATGGTCGAACACACGGCGATGATGATCGTGGACATCAAATTGAAGGTCAGCGGCGTTTCAGGTGTGTCCCACATGGAGGCGTAGTTGCCGAACTGCAGTCCGTCCTGGGGAAAGTAGGCCGGGGGCACAGCAAGGATTTCGGACCGGGTCTTCAGTGAACCGACCAGCATGATCAGGTAGGGCGTCAGGAATACGAGCGCAATGACGGCCCCGACGGCCGAGCGCAGGCCCATCCGGCGCGGGCTGTTTTCGGCGCTGCTGTTGCCGCGTGTCCGGAGCTTCAGCGGTGCCTTCAGGTCAACGGGAACGGGCGCGGTGGCGGCCATCTAGGCCTCCTTCGTGGGCTTGATGACTTTGACGTAGACCGCGACGATCACGAGCACGACGGCGAAATTGACCACGCTGAGCGCGCTGGCAATGTCGAGGCGACGCTCAAACTGAAGCACTTTGAAGATGTAGGTCATCAAGGTGTCCGCGTTGTAGCCGGGAATGGAACCCGTCATGATCCGCAGGATCGGCAGGTTGTTGAAGACGTTGATGATGTTGATCAGCACCGAAACGGCCAGGGCACCGCGCAGCTGCGGCAGGACAACACTGAAGAACGTCTTGGCGGGTCCTGCGCCGTCCATTTTCGCTGCTTCCAGGGTGTCACCGGGGATGGCCTGGAATCCGGCCAGCAGGGTGTACGTGGTGAACGGAAGGGAAACAAAGACACCCACGATGATCGCTGCCGCAAGGGCCGAGGCAACGTTCTTGGTGAAGCCGTAAGGGCTGTCCATCAACCCGATGTCCACCATGAACTTATTGATGATTCCGTAATCCCGGTCCAAGCCGTAGTAGAACACTGTGGTGGTCATGACGACGCTGGCGGCCCACGGCACGACGACGGCCATACGCACCAGTGTCCGACCGGGGAATGGCTTGTTAAGGAAGTTTGCCAAGGCGAGGGAGATCAGCACGGTCAAGCTCACGACGACAACTACCCACACGACGGTATTGAGCAGGATACGGGGAAGGTTGGGATCGCTGAAGATCGTGGCAAAGTTTGCCAGGCCCACCCCTTCGACGTTGGTGCCTGCCTGGCTGATCTTCCGCGTCGAGCTGTAGATCATGTAACCGGCGGGAAAGACCACCACGCCGAATATCAGCAGCAGCACAGGGCCTATCCAGGGCAGGGCTGCCAGGATGTCCCGGGACCTCTGCCCCTTCTTCCGCAGTCTCGGCGGTTTGGCGGGTTTCCGTCCCGGAACCGATGTCCGCGGTGTGGTCAGTATGCTCATTGTCTGGCTACCGTTCTCGGGCTGAGGGGCCGGCCCGGCGTGCGGACCGGCCCCTGCTGCTGCGTCTGTGCTGCTGTATCCGTTCTGCTGTATCTATTCTTAGGAAGCGTCCGCCTTGGACTGGATCTGTTCCAGGACCGTAGCCGCGTCCTGGTCTTCCAGCTGGCCCATCAGGGACTTGAAAGCACCGTCGGTGGCGTTCCACGCCGGGTTCGTCGTCGGGTAGAACTTGGCGCTGGGCAGCATCTCGAGGAAGGGCTTCAGGGTTTCATCCGACGCCATCGCCTCGGATCCGCTCTTCGTCGTAGGAAGGAAGCCCTCCGTCTGAACCCAGTTCACGTACTGGTCCTCGGCAAAGAAGAAGTCCATGAAAGCGGTGATGGCCTCGGCCTTGGTGTCGTCGTTCTTGAACGCCATGAGACGGTCAGCGACGCCAAGGGTAGACGGCTCACCCGTGTTCGTCGGAACACTGGTGACACCGTAGTTGAGGTCAGGATTCGCTTCCTCAATCTGTCCCACAGTCTGCGGAAGGGCGTAGGCCATGCCGATCTGGCCCTGCGCGAAGACGTTCAGCATGGGGGTGCGCTGGGTGGCGCCGGGGTCCGGCTGCGTGACGCCGTCGGTGATCATCTTTTTCATGAACTCTGCCGCTTCGACGTTTTCGGCGCTGCTGACGGTGATCTCCGACTCGTCGCCGAAGCCGCCGCCGTTGCCTGCAAACCAGATCAGGCTCTCGCCCTGGGCTTCTTCGGACCCCAGCGGCATGCCGTATCCGGGGGTTCCCGTCGCCGAGATCTTCTTCGCGGCCTCGTGCAGCTCATCCCAGGTGGTGGGCGGCGCCTCGACGCCGGCTGCGTCGAACAGGTCCTGGTTGTAGAAGAGCGCACGTACCGAAGCGATCAGCGGCAGGCCGTACTGGGTGCCGTCCAGCGCTTCATTCTCCGCGAACGATTCCTGGAAGTCGGCGATTGTCTCCTCGGAGGCAACATCCGCAGCGGAGTAGAGCAGTCCCTCTTCCGCGAAGGCGGAGAAAGCACCGCCGTTGTAAATGTCAGGAGCTTCGCCTGCCTGGATCTTGGTCTGCAGGACTGATTCAAGGTTCTCCCAGGACTCGACCTGGAGATTGATGTCGATGTCCTCATTGGCTGCCTCGAATTCCTCGATGACACCCTCCCACAGGGCCTTGGTGCCGTCGGAATACGTGGGCACCAGCAGGTTGAGGGTGGTGCCGCCGTCTTCGCTGTCCCCTCCCCCGCCGAAGCCGCAGGAGGAGACTGCCAGGGTGCCGGCAGCTACGGCCGCAATGAGGCCCAGGGGGAGTTTTCTCTTCATTGAATCCTCTTTCAAGTGATGGACCGGTAGGGCAACTGCCACCCGCCAGATCGGTGAGCGGTACGGGTTGCGCATCGCAAGTGACAAGACATGACTTTTTCCACCTGTTCGCAATCACAAGCAAGCAAGCAGATGCCACATAATTTCCTGCCCGGGGCAGGGAGTCAAGAGGGTGGAAAAAGTTTCACCTTCCCGAAACATGCGGATTGGCTGACGTGCGGACCGAACCAGGCTCCAAACTTCAATGATTTTTAATGATCGCTGGACATCCAAAGCAATCAACATGCACCATGAAGTAATCGCGCGCCACGGGAGCGAGGCGCATCCTTCGAAAAGGAGCACATCCGTAAATGCCCGAATCTGCGACCACAGCATCCGCCGCCACTCTTCCCGGGCAGTGGATGCGCGAAGAACTCCAGTCCCAGCCCGGGATCTGGGAACGCGCGATCCGTCAGGCAAGCGCCGAGCGGCTGCTCCCGGACCGTGGAGCGAAAGTGGCCGTGGTGGGGTGCGGTACCTCCTGGTTCATGGCCCAGGCCTTCGCCTCTGCGCGTGAAGCAGCAGGCCACGGAATCACCGACGCCTTTGCCGCATCCGAAGCCGCCTGCCTTCCCGCGCGGGGATACGACGCCGTAGTTGCCATCACGCGCTCCGGGACCACCAGCGAAATCCTGGACCTCATGTCCAGCCTCCGCGGCACCGGAACCCGGACGGCCCTTGTGCTGGGAGCAACGGGAACGCCTGCCGCCGAACTGGCCGACGCCGTCATTGCGCTGCCCTACGCCGACGAGACATCGGTTGTCCAAACCCGCTTCGCCACGGCAGCGCTTTGCTACCTGCTTTCCTCCCTCGGCTGGGATCTCTCGGACGCGGTCGCCGATGCCCGCAGGGTCCTGGAGGAAAGCACTCCCACGCCACTGCTCGAGGCCGGACAGTTTACTTTCCTCGGCCGGGGCTGGACCGTCGGCCTGGCCCACGAGGCAGCCCTCAAAATGCGGGAAGCAGCCCAGGAATGGACGGAATCGTATCCCGCCATGGAATACCGCCACGGTCCGATTGCGATAGCTGCACCCGGAAGGGTCACCTGGCTCCTGGCTCCGGAGCCCGCCGGACTCGGCGATGATGTTCGAGCTGCGGGCGCCCGGTTCGAAGCCGCAGACCGGCATCCGCTGGCCGAACTCGTCCGGGTCCACAAAGTGGCGCTGGAAAGGGCCTTGGCAGCTGGGCTGAACCCCGACAGTCCCCGCAACCTGACCCGCTCCGTCATCCTGGACGACTAGGAATCCAATGCTCCCCTTGGTTCCCCGGGACGGGAACGGACTCGTCCTCGCCCTTGATGTCGGCGGTACCGACATAAAGGTCGCCCTGCAGGACGGCTCAGGCGTATTCCACGGCTTGAGGCGGCTCTCCACGCCCCGCGACGCCCGGCGTCCGGGCGACCTGGTTGTCGAAGAGGTCGCCCGGCTTCTGGTGGATTACCAGGAGCAGGCAGGCAGCGTACCCGTCCGGTCCATCGGCTTGGCGGTTCCGGGACTCGTCGACGAGGAATCCGGCGTCGGCATTCTCTCCACGAACCTCGGCTGGCGGAACTATCCGTTTTCCCGCAATGTCGAGGAGGCAACCGGACTCCCGGTCGCTTTCGGACATGACGTCGGGCTGGCCGGTGAGGCGGAAATGCGGCTCGGCGCCGGACGCGGACTGCGGGATGCCGTCGTCATGGTCATCGGAACGGGGATCGCCGGGGCCCTGTTCTGCGACGGCCGGCGTGTCCAGGGCGGCGGGTTTGCCGGCGAAATCGGCCACGCGCCGGTGGCCGGCGGCATCCGCTGCGCATGCGGTGCCTCGGGCTGCCTGGAAACCGTCGCTTCGGCAGGTGCCATTGCCCGCCGCTACACAGAGCTCACCGGCGTACCGGTCTCCGGTGCCCGGGAGGTCCTGGCTGCGGCTGATGCCGGGAACGCCGACGCCGGCAGGATCTGGAACGAGGCGATCGAGGCCCTCGCCGCTGTTGTCGCCTCGATGACCGCCGTGCTGGGCAGCGAAGCGGTCATCTTCGGCGGCGGGCTGTCCCAAGCCGGCAGCGCGCTGCTGGAACCGGTGGCACGGCTGGTTGATTCCCGGCTCTCCTTCCACCGCCGTCCGCGGCTGCTCAGCTCGGTCCTTGGACAGGATGCCGGTCTGACGGGGGCCGCGCTCCGCGCCCGCGACCTGCTGGCGGCAACCGCATGACCAGGGTTCTTGGCACGGTCCTCACGCTGACCCCGAATCCCGCACTCGATGAGACGTACTCCGTTCCGGCCCTGGTACCCGGAAGCACCCACCGGGTGCCGACGCCGCTGGCCCGGGCCGGAGGCAAAGGCGTCAACGCTGCCCGCGTGGCGCACCAGCTCGGCTATCGGGCGCTGGCGGTCGCGCCCTCCGGCGGTCCGGCAGGGAAGATCTTCCGGGCCGAACTGGAGTCTTCCGGCCTGCCCCACGTTCTCGTGGACTCCGCCGCGCCCACCCGGCGAAGCATGGCCTTCGTTGATGACGCGAGCGGGCTGACGAGCATCTTCAACGAGACAGGATTCCCGCTCTCACCAGGGGAAGGAGAGGACCTGCTGGGGGCTGTCGAAGCCGAACTCCCCCACACAGCCTGCCTGGTCGGTGCGGGCAGTCTCCCGCCGCAGGCTCCCCCTGATTTTTTCGCCCGGCTCGTCCGGCTCGGCAACGCGTCCGGGCTGCCGTGCATCATCGACACCTCCGGCCCCCCCCCCCGGGGCGCCGCGGGCCGCGGGCGCCTTCCTGCTCAAACCCAACCGCGAGGAACTGGCGGAGGCAACCGGGCAGCCTGATGTCTCCGCCGGGGCGGCAGCGCTCCTTCGGGCCGGAGCCCGGAACGTCCTCGTCAGCGCTGGCGCTGAGGGGATGTGGCTTTTTACCGCGGAGGAGCCGGACGCCTTTTACACCGCATCCCTGGGCCGCAGCCTGCCGGGAAACCCCACCGGAGCCGGCGACGCCGCCGTAGCGGCCGTTGCCGTCCAACTGGCATCGGGAAACGGGGATCCGGCCACCTGGCTGCGTGCCGCGGCGGCCTGGTCGGCAGCCGCCGTCCTGATGCCGGCTGCCGGGGAAATATCCCCGAGCTATGCCTCCTTCGCGGACGAAGTGCAGGTACATCGGGTCACCCGGGGCGCGGCCCTGACGCAGGAGGAAAACGCATGAGCCTCACACCTACCCGCACGCTGGTTCAGGACGCCGCTGCGGCCGGAACAGGCATAGGCGCCTTCAACGTCCTGCACCTTGAAACAGCCGAGGCGATCGTTCTGGGAGCGGAGGAAGCAGGGCTGCCGGTCATCCTGCAGATCTCGGAAAACTGCTCCGCGTACCACGGGGCCCTGGAACCGCTGGCTTTGGCCTGCCGGTCCGTGGCATCAGCTGCCTCCGTCCCCGTAGCACTGCATTTGGACCATGCCGAGGACGAAACACTGGTGCACAGCGCCATTGAGCTGGGATTCGGGTCCGTCATGTTCGACGCAGCGCGCCTGCCCTACAGCGAGAACGTTGCCGCCACAGCACGCGTGGTGAAGCATGCCGAGGCAACAGGCGTCTTCGTGGAGGCGGAGCTCGGGGAAATCGGCGGCAAGGACGGCGCGCACGCCCCCGGAATCCGCACCGACCCGTTCGAAGCCGTGGACTTTGTCCTGTCAACGGGAGTCGATGCCCTGGCGGTCGCCGTCGGGTCCTCCCATGCCATGACCGACCGGTCCGCGGCCCTGGACCTGGACCTGATTGCCGAGCTGCGCAGGACCCTGGACGTTCCGCTGGTCCTGCACGGATCCTCCGGTGTGAGCGACGCCATGCTCGTCGCAGCCATTCGGGCGGGGATGACTAAGATAAATGTTTCCACCCATTTGAACAGCTTCTTCACCCGTGCGGTCCGCGGGGCGCTCGAACAGGACCCGTCCCTGGTGGATTCACGGAAGTACCTCCGCGCGGGCCGGGAGGCTCTGGCACCGGAGGCAGGCCGGTTGCTGAGGCTCTTCTCGCTCCATGGGTGCCACTGCCCCGGCGAAGACTAGGAACCCATGGAAAAGACAGAGCGGCTCAACGCAATCCTCGATCTGCTTGCTGCGCAGGGCCAGGTCCTGGTGGAGGACATCGTCACGCAGCTGGAGGTTTCTCCCGCCACGGCACGACGGGATCTTGATGCCCTCGCCGCGCAGCGGCTGCTCACCCGTACCCGGGGCGGAGCCAGGATGGACGCGGTTGCCTACGATCTCCCCTCCCGGTACGCCCGCGACGACCATGCCGCCCAAAAACAGGCAATTGCCCAGGCCGCCAGCGCCCTGGTGCCCAAGGGCGCCGTGATCGGCCTCTGCGGCGGAACCACCAGCACGGCCATCGCCCACGCGCTCGGCATGCGCCGGGACCTCATGGAGACCTCCAGCAAGCCGACGCTGACGGTTGTCACCAATGCCATTAACATTGCTGCCCAGTTGGTCGTCAGGCCGAATATCCGCGTCATGGTGACCGGCGGCGTCGTCAATCCGCGTTCCTATGAGCTGGTGGGACCGTACACGGACACCATCCTGCAGCGGGTTGCGCTGGACCTTGCCTTTGTCGGGGTGAACGGCCTGGACCCGGAGGTGGGGCCGACCATCCATGACGAAGCCGAAGCCGCCGTGAATGCACTGATGTCCCGGCGCGCCTCCCAAACGTACGTAGTCGCCGATTCGTCGAAGATCGGTGCCCGCAGTTTCGCCACGCTCAGCGGCTTCGATTTCAGCAACCTGATTACGGACTCGGGGATCTCTGCAGAGGAAAAAGCCGCCTTCGAAGCCGCCGGCACCAAGGTGATCGTCGCCGGAGCCTAGTCCGCCACGGACGCAGGCTCGCCTGACGCGAACTGGGTGTTGTGCAGTTCGGCGTAGCGGCCCCGGGCCGCCAGCAGTTCCGTGTGCGTCCCCTGCTCGACAATCTGGCCGTCCTCGATCACCAGGATGCGATCCGCGTTGCGGATGGTGGAGAGGCGGTGCGCAATCACGACGGCGGTACGGCCTTCGAGCGCTTCGGTAAGGGCTGCCTGGACCGCTGCCTCAGAAGTGGAGTCCAGTGCGGCGGTCGCTTCATCGAGGATGACGACGCGGGGCTGGGCCAGCAGCAGCCGGGCGATGGTCATGCGCTGGCGTTCGCCGCCCGAGAGCCGGTAGCCCCGCTCCCCGACCATGGTCTCCAGGCCGTCCGGCAGCGACCGGATCAGGTTTTCGAGCCGTGCACGGCGCAGGGCATCCCAGATCTCTTCTTCGGAGGCTTCGGGGTTCGCCAGCAGCAGGTTGGAACGGATCGTCTCGTGGAAAAGGTGCCCGTCCTGCGTCACCATGCCAAGCGCCGAACGCATGCCTTCAAAGCTCAGGTCCCGCACGTCGGTGCCGGAGAAGCGGACAGCCCCCGAATCGACGTCGTACAGGCGGGAGAGCAACTGCGCGATCGTTGACTTGCCGGCACCGGAACTGCCCACCAGCGCCACCGTCTGGCCGGGCTCAACCCTGAAGGACACTCCGTGGAGCACTTCTTCTCCGCCGCGGCTGTCCAGGACCGCCACGTCTTCCAGGGAGGCCAGGGAGACTTTGTCCGCCGTGGGGTAGGCGAATCTCACGTTGTCGAACTCCACGCCCAGCGGGCCGGCGGGGACCGGAGCGGTCTCTTCCTTCTCCCGGATCAGCGGCTTGAGGTCCAGGATCTCGAAGACGCGTTCAAAGCTCACGACGGCGCTCATGATTTCCACCCGGGCATTCGCCAGTGAGGTCAGCGGTGCGTAAAGCCGCGTGAGCAGCAGTGCCAGGGTCACGACGTCGCCTGTGTTCAGGGTGCCGGTCAGGGCAAAGTAGCCGCCCAGCCCGTACACCAGGGCCAGTGCGAGCGCGGAAACCAGGGTCAGTGCCGTCACGAAAATGGACTGCATCATGGCTGTCTTTACGCCAATGTCCCGGACCCGTGCGGCACGGACGGCGAACTCCGTGGATTCCGCTTCGGGCCGGCCGAAGAGCTTCACCAGGGTGGCCCCGGGGGCGGAGAACCGCTCGGTCATCTGGGTGCCCATGGAGGCGTTGTGGTTGGCGGCCTCGCGCCGGAGCGCGGCAAGCCGTCCGCCCATCCGCCGGGCCGGCACCAGGAACACCGGGAGCAGCAGCATGGCCAGCACGGTCACCTGCCAGGACGTATTGAGCATGACAATGAGTGTCAGGACCAGTGCGACGACGTTGCTCACCACGCCGGAGAGCGTGCCGCTGAAAGCCTGCTGGGCGCCGATGACGTCATTGTTCAGGCGGCTGACCAGCGCGCCCGTGCGGGTCCGGGTGAAGAAGGCAATCGGCATGCGCTGGACGTGGTCAAAGACGGCGGTCCGCAGGTCGAGGATGACCTGCTCGCCGATCCGGGAGGAGAACCAGCGGGTCGCCAGGGAAACCCCGGCATCCGCGATTGCCACTGCGGCAATCAGCGCCGCCAGCCAGATGACGGTCTCCAGGGAGGTCTGGGCCACGATGGCATTGACAACCTCACCGGCAAGGACCGGAGTGGCTACGGCGAGGAACGCTCCGAGCGTAGACAGCGCCAGGAAGCCAATCAGCTGCCTCCGGTAAGGGGCTGCAAACCCGAGAATCCGCTTCAGCGTCTCGCGGGAGATCTTCTTGTCCGTGCCTTTGGCCGTGGAGATTTTATGCAGCGAACTCCAGGCAGCACCTTCCATGCTCATGCGTCTAACTTCCTTACGTGGCGGTACCTACCAGCTTAAGCGACGGAGTCCCTCTGCCTGCCGTTCATAACCGCAGCCGCTTCCGGGTCATTCCCGGGCGCGGAAGCGGCCGGAGGGGACACAGGTAACGATGTGTCCTGTACCACGGATAAGGCACGGCGCTGGGATACACTCAAACCGCCCGCACACAGCCGGGAACACAGAGTGAAAGGGCCGCTATGCCCACGGCGCCGACCCACGAGGGGCTGTCTACCGACAGCCCCGGCGAAGACCTGCCGGCCCTGGTTGCCGTCAGTGACACGGCACTGCGCTGCGCAGTGGAAGAAGCGCTTTCACTCGCCCGGCTCCGTCCGGTTTCCTCCGGCAGCGTCCCTGACGCTCCGCTTCCCGTGCTCGCTGTCGTCGATACGGCCACGGTGGAGGCCGCAGGACCGGACCTGCGCAGCTGGCTGCTCCCCGGCACTGACGGCTCCAGTCCCCCTGTCATTCTCATCACTACGGGTGAGCTCCTTGACGTGGAGGACATGGTGCGTCGCGGCATCACTGACTTTGTGCTGAGCCCTCTGGCCGGCAACGAACTTTCCTACCGCGCGGCGCTGATCCGGGCCGAGTCCCTGGCCGTGCGCCGCCGCCGGGAGGTTAACAACCTCCTGCGCGGCAAGGCGCGTGTTATTTCCGCTGCGGTCCGTGCCACGAACGATCCCCACGTCATGGCCGATGCCGTCGTCTCAGGCCTGGGCGGCGTCTTCGGGGCCGACCACGTCGCCCTGACGACCTTCCCTGATGAACGGGTGCCGGAGCTGCTGACGTCCTGGAGCCGGCCTGGAACCCGTGCCGCCATTCCGGTTCCCGACCCGGGCCAGGCGATCGAAGTAGCGGAAATGCTGTGGGAAAACGGCCGCATGCTGGCTGCCCGGGACCACTGGGATCCTGAATGCGACACTCATCCGATCCTGCATCCGGCCCCGCGCGAGGCCGGGCTGCGCACCTCGGTCATCGTTCCCCTGGGGCACGGAGACCGGCCGTTCGGCATCATCTGGCTGGCGGGGGAAAACACGGAACGGGTCTGGACTCCCACGGAGCTTTCCCTGATCCAGCATGTCAGCGGCAACCTCGCCCACGGACTGGTGCAGGGCCACCTGATTACTGCGCAGCGCACCGTCCTGGCCCGCCAGCGCGAGCTGGACCGGGAGAAAACCGACTTCGTGGCCACGATCAACCATGAACTGCGCACCCCCCTGACATCCATCACCGGATACCTGGATCTCATCCTCGACGGATCAGGCGGCGGGATCTCGCCCGAAATCGCCCAGATGCTAGAAATCGTCGGCCGCAACGCCAGCCGTCTGAACCATCTGATCGGCGACCTGCTGACCATTTCCCGCTCAGACGCGGAGGAACCCCGGATGGACGTGGAGGAGCTGATCCTGCGCGACCTTTTGGATCAGGTCATCGCTTCCCTGACTCCCGCTGCTGCGAGCCGGAATATCCGCCTCACGCTGCAGGAGACGGATTCGGCGTTCCGCCTGGACGGCGACCGCGAACAGCTTGAGCGGGTCTTCAGCAACCTGGTGTCCAACGCGGTGAAGTTCACGCCGCCCGGCGGCTCGGTTCATGTTGAGGCCGGCCGCGTTCCCGTGACGGACGGCAAGGCTCCGATGCTGCGCATCTGTGTCCGCGATACGGGCATCGGCATTCCCGCAGAAGACCTGCCCAGGCTCTTCGGAAGGTTCTTCCGTGCGTCCAATGCCACCGCAGCAGCCATCCCCGGCACCGGACTGGGCCTGGCGATCGTCCAGGACATCGTCCACCAGCACGGAGGTACGCTCACCATTGACTCCGCCGTGGGCCAGGGGACCTGCGTCGAAGTGCTGCTGCCCAGCGGCTAGGAACCGGCGGGGACCTGTGCCCGCGCTTCGATCCGTTCCGGGAAGCAGTAACAGTTCAGGGAATTGCCGCGGCTGAACCCGACCAGGGTCATGCCGGCATCACGCGCCAGTTCGACCGACAAGGAGGACGGCGCCGAGACTGCCGCCAAGACCGGAATACCTGCCAGCTGGGCTTTTTGAACAAGTTCAAAAGAGGCCCTGCCCGAGACCTGGAGCACCGTGCCGCGCAGCGGCAGCAGTCCATTGCGGAGCGCCCAGCCCACCACCTTGTCGACGGCGTTGTGCCTGCCTACGTCCTCGCGGAGGCACAGCAGTTCTCCCTCGGCGGTGAAGAGTCCGGCCGCATGCACCCCGCCGGTCTTGTCGAAGAGCGCCTGGCTCCCCCGCAGCCTGTCCGGCAGCGATGCCAGCACCTCCAGGGGTACCCGCACGCCGTCGCCGGCGACATCGAAATGGGAGGACTTTCGCACTGCTTCAATGGAGGCCGTGCCGCAGATGCCGCAGGAGCTGGAGGTGTAGACATGGCGCTCCATGCCCGTGTCCGGCAGTGCAGTGCCCGGGCGCAGCTGCACGTCCACGACGTTGAACGTCTGCTGGCCTTCCTCGTCGACGCCGGCGCAGTACCGCATTGATATGAGCTGGCCGGCTTCCCAAATGACGCCTTCGGAGACGAGGAAGCCCGCCACCAGGTCAAAGTCATCGCCCGGCGTCCGCATGGTCACTGTGAAGGAACGGCCCTGGAAACGGATCTCGAGCGGTTCCTCCCCGGCCAGCACGTCGTCGCGCTGGCTGGACGTCCCGTCGATGCGGAACCTTGTAATTCGGGCACGCCGTGAAACCCGTCCCATCCCATCGCTCCTCAATAAGTCTTAGACTGGCCTCACTTCAGACTAGGTGAATTCTTACACGAGGACGTGGTGGCTGTGCCAAGCAAGGCTCCGAAGAACGGAATCGACGAATCCGAACTGCGGGTAGGTGAACCCAAGACCCATGCCGTCGGCCTTCCCGCCGTGATCAACTCCCTGCGTATTTCCTTCGACCAGATGGGTGCGCTCCGCAGCGCGCAGACCCTGATGAACGTCAACCAGAAGAAGGGCTTTGACTGCCCCGGCTGCGCCTGGCCTGAAGGAGACAAGCGGCACGCTGCGGAGTTCTGCGAGAACGGTGCCAAGGCAGTAGCCGAAGAAGCCACCAAGCGCCGGGTTCCGCCGGAGTTCTTCGCGGAGCACTCCGTGGCCGAGATGCTGGAGATGGACGACTACTGGTTGGGGCAGCAGGGCCGGCTCACCGACCCCATGGTGCTCGACGCAGGTGACACCCACTACCGCCCCATCAGCTGGGACGCTGCCTACGACATGGTCGTGGAGGAACTCGGCGCCATGGATTCCCCCGACCAGGCAGTGTTCTATACCTCGGGCCGGACATCCAACGAGGCCGCATTCCTCTACCAGCTCATGGTCAGGGGCATCGGAACCAACAACCTGCCCGACTGCTCGAACATGTGCCATGAATCCTCCGGTTCGGCGCTGACCGAAACCCTGGGTGTGGGAAAAGGCACCGTCAGCCTGGACGATGTGCAGGGTTCGGACCTGATCATCGTGGCCGGCCAGAACCCGGGCACCAACCACCCCCGCATGCTGACCGCGCTGGAGCGGGCCAAGAAGAACGGCGCGACCATCATCGCGGTGAATCCCCTGCCGGAGGCGGGACTGCTGCGTTTCGACAACCCGCAGACGGCGTCGGGCCTCCTCGGCACCAAGTTCGGCGGCGGAACCCAGCTCGCCGACGACTTTCTCCAGATCCGCCTGGGCGGGGACCAGGCGCTCTTCCAGGGACTCGGCAAATACCTGCTCGAGCAGGAGGAAGAGCACGGGAACGTGTTCGACCATGCCTTCATCAAGTCCTACACAGACGGGCTGGACGCCTACCTCACCGAACTCCGGCGGACCAGCTGGGACGAGATTTGCTTTGCCAGTGGCCTGACCCGCGCACAGATCGAAGCCACCGGCGCCCGTCTGATCGCATCGAAATCCACCGTGGTGTGCTGGGCCATGGGACTGACGCAGCACAAGCATTCCGTGCCGATGCTGCGCGACATCGTCAACGTCCTGCTGCTCCAGGGCAACGTCGGCCGTCCGGGAGCGGGCGTCTGCCCGGTGCGCGGACATTCCAATGTCCAGGGCGACCGCACCATGGGAATCTTCGAGCGCATGCCCGAAGTTTTCCATGACCGGCTTGACGACGAATTCGGGTTCCAGTCCCCGCGCCGCCACGGCTTCGATACCGTCAACGCGATCCGTGCCATGCGGGACTCCAAGGTCCGCGTATTCATGGCCATGGGCGGCAACTTCATCCGCGCGACCCCGGATTCCCTGGTCACGGAGGATGCCCTGCGCAACACCGCCCTGACGGTTCAGGTGTCCACCAAGCTGAACAAGTCGCACCTGGTCCATGGCACCAGGGCGCTCATCCTTCCGGCCCTGGGCCGTACCGACCGTGACACGCAGGCCGGCGGGGACCAGCGGGTCACGGTGGAAGACTCGATGAGCGCTGTCCACGCATCCCAGGGGCGGCTGGACCCGCCCGGCCCTCAGGTCCGCTCCGAGGTTGCGATCGTCTGCGAACTCGCGGAACGGCTTTTCACCGGGAACAATGCGCCTTTCCGGAACAATGCGCCGCAGCTGGACTGGCTGGCTGCCCGTGCCGACTACTCCGTGATCCGCCGGCACATCGAGAACGTCATTCCCGGGTTCGAGGGCTTTGAGGCCAAGATCAAGCGGGGCGGCGGAGGTTTTGTGCTTCCCAACGGCCCCCGTGACGGAAGGAAGTTTGCCACTGCCACCGGCAAGGCCCGCTTCACGGCGAATGAACTGCAGTACCCCAAGGTGCCCGAGGGCCGCCTGATCCTGCAGACCCTGCGTGCACACGACCAGTACAACACCACGGTGTACGCCAAGGATGACCGTTACCGGGGCATTTACGGCGGGCGCCGGGTCGTCTTCGTCAATGCCGCCGATCTGGCGGCGGCCGGGCTTAAGGACGGCGATCTGGTGGACATGGTCTCGGAGTACGAGGATGGGGTGGAACGCCGCGCCGAGAGCTTCCGTGCGGTTGCCTACAACACCCCCGTGGGCTGCGCCGCGGCGTACTACCCGGAGGCCAATGTGCTGGTGCCGCTGGACTCCGTTGCCGACGTCAGCGGCACCCCCACATCGAAATCGGTGATTATCCGGTTGGAGCCTGCTTCACCGGCCACGGCAACGGCAGCGCAGTAACGCTCTGGTCAGGACTGCAGCCGGTTTCGGGAACCACCATCACGGCGTCAGCGTCGGCCAGTCCCCGGAGCATGCCTGAGCGGTAGTACTGCGAGGGCATGGCACGCCCGTCCTGGATGCGGCACGGCACCAGGCGGGTCTTGCCGGGCATCGGGTCGATGCTGACCCCTGCCAGCACGTGGCGCTCCGGTGCCGCCGCGGCGCCGCGAAGCCCGTCAAGCAGGGGCTCCAGAACCGTGAAGACTGCCATCATTGCGGCCAGCGGGTTACCCGGCAGGGCGACCACAAACCGGCCGTCGGGAAGGCGTGCCAGCAGGGTGGGGTGGCCCGGACGCATGGCGATACCGTCGATCAGCAGCTCTGCGTCGACAGACTCCAGTGCGCGGCGCAAATGGTCCGCCTCTGATGTTCCCGTGCCGCCGGTGGTCACCAGGACGTCGCCGGAGGACATCGCAAGGGACGCTTCGTCTATGGCATCGGTGCTCAGTGCCGCGACGACGTCTTCCAGCCGATCCGGAAGCCGCCGGACGGCGTCAACCCTCCCTCCGAGCATTTCCACCAGCTGGGGAAGCTGGGGACCGAAGGTGTCACGTACCTGGCCGGAGTCCGGCAGGCCGAATTCAATGACTTCGTCCCCGGTGAACAGCAGCGAAACCCGCGGTGCCCGCAGCACCGGCAGCGTGTCATGGCCGCACACCGCTGCCAGGGCGATGTGGGCAGGGTTCAGCACAGTTCCCGCAGGGATCGTGGTCTCTTCTGCCGCGGCTTCCTCGCCCGCCGGACGGATGTGTTCGCCGGGCCGGGGTTCATCAGGCCGGGCGCCGGGACCAGGGATGAGTGTCTGGGGATCTCCGGGACGAAGCACGGCGTTTTCGGACCGCAGGACTGCTTCTCCCCCGGCGGGGATCAGTCCACCGGTCAGGATCGGCACGGCCTGTCCCTGCTGCAGCGGACGGCGGCCCGATTCCCGGTGGATCTGCCAGCGCTCGTGTTCGGGTTCTTCAGCAGTCACAAGCGTCCACGGCGGAGCGCCTGCCACCGCCCAGCCGTCCATGGCGGACGACGGATAGTGCGGCACGGGCTGCAGGGCAACGGCATCGGAGGCGAGTGTCTGCCCAAGTGCTTCAGCCAGCGGAACCGTTTCGAACGGCAGCGGCCGGGCCGCAGCATGGGAAGCCCTCCGCGCCTGTTCCCAGGGGGTGTTCGGCTGCAGCGGCAGAATGAGGGGCGCGGCTCCGTTCACTTCTGTTCCCCTGCCCCTGCGGCGTCGCATTCACGCTGGGCTGCCCGGATGGCTGCCCGCATGGCAAGGGCCTCATCAGCCTGCCCGCTTCCGGCCGCCAGGCCCGCTGCGAGACCGGCGACGAAGGTGGTGAGCGGCGCAGCAGGACGCACAACGTTGTGGGCTGCTGCTGCGGCCAAGTCGAGAACCGCGTCAATGTCCACCTCTGTGCCTTCAAGCTCCAAGGACCGCAGCAGGCGCTGCGTCCAATCTTCAAGTTGCTGCTGCTGGGTTCCCATAGTGGCTCCTTTGTCCGTCGCGTAGCACCGGAAGCAGCAGGTTTCAGGCGGTGCGGTTACCTGGGCTGATCCCCCAGCTTTCGGCATCATCCCAGGTGTCCACGTCCGCGGTGCTACCCGCTGGAACGGCGACCTCTCTCCACTGCACCCTAGCAAGCAGGCTGAACATTGACAGATTCTCCAGCCCTTCAGGACGTGCTGCCACGCACCGCCGCAGCTCAGCGCTCCGGTACAGTGCCACCAGCGGCTGCGCCTTGCCCCTGGCATCTACTGCCATGAGGGAGGTCCGGGGATCCAGCGCGGCTTCGGCGAGCAGGGCGGGGACTGCACGGGCGACGCCGGGCATGTCGCAGGCCAGCACCAGTGTCCATTCGGGCTGATGCTCCCCGCGGGCAGCGGACCGCTGATCCAGGACCGAGAGGGCGGCCCCGACTGCCGCCGCCGGACCTCCGAACGGAGGATCCTCACGGACGCGAACGCAGTCATCCCCGTACCTGAGCAGCATGGAGTCCAGCCGGTCAGGTCCCGCGACGGCTATTTCCCGTGCTCCAGCGGAGGCGTCGAGGGTGATCTCCAGGAGGCTGCTGTCACCGAGGACGAGCTCCGCCTTGGGCACACCCCCCAGCCGCGAGGATCGCCCACCGGCCAGGACGACGGCGTCATAGGCAGGCGGGGGCGGTTCCGGCAGCGCCACTAGGCTGCCGTATCGCCGAGGAAGGGATTCCACTGGGCAGCGGGCTGCTCCAGTTCACGGATTTGCCACCGGGCGCCCCTGGGCGGCCGGGGAGTAAAGCGCAGTTTCCATCCGAGCTGGTTCAAGGTTTTGTCCCCTTTGTGGTTGTTGCATCTCAGGCAGCAGGCCACAAGATTCTCCCAGCTGTCTTCTCCCCCGCGGGACTTCGGCACTACGTGGTCAACAGTGGATGCCTGCTTGCCGCAATAAGCGCAGGAGTGCCCGTCCCTTCTCAGGACACCCCGCCTCGTGGCGACGGTCCCCTCCCGGTACGGAATATTCACGTAGCGGTTGAGGAGAATCACGGAGGGCCGTCCGAAAACGTCCGTGGGGCCAACGACCGGATCGCCGCTTTCGGCAAGCACGCTCGCTTTGCCGGTGAGGACCAGCACCAGCGCGCGCTTGAACGTTACGACAGCCAGCGGTTCGTAGCCGGCATTCAGAACCAAGGTTCGCATGCACGTTCCTCTTCGCCTGCCCGGCGGTGGTGCAGGAGGGAGAAACAGCCCCACCTTTACCCCGCGGTACTTCGAATCTTGATTGCAAGAGTAAGCCGCAGGAGGCGATCACGCCATTTAAAGGCCAGTAAAGGCAAGGAAACGGCGGGACGCCAAGCGGGCCGCACCGGTAGCCGGGCAGAAACCAGCAAAGGACCTTCCCGAGGGAAGGTCCTTTGCTGGACTGTGTCAAAAAGTGATGCTAAGTCAAGAAAGAGGTACTGCTAGCCGCCAACGCGGATGTAGACGCCGCCTGAGCCGAGCTCTGCCGGGGCAACCACTGTCTGGTTTCCGAAGAAGCCGCCGTGGATGGCTTGGCCGTTGCCGACATAGACAGCGATGTGGGCCAGGCCCATGCCACCGTCGGCGTAGTAGATCAGGTCGCCCGGAAGCGCCTCCGCTGCACCCACCGTGCGGCCGAGGGAAAGGTAGCCGGCCGGCCACCCGTGGTAGTTGATGCCTGCAGCGGCCAGCGCGTTTGTTGCCAGCATGGTGCAGTCCTGCATCACGCCAAGCTGTGCGTAGGCAGCAGCCGCGATGGTAGCGCCGACGCCGGAGGCAACTGCGGGAGCCGCGGGAGCCGCATGGGCGGGTGCAGCAGCTGCTGCACCGGTGCCCTGTGCCGGGGCCTGCGCTGCGGGAGCAGCGATTTCCTGCGACTGCACGGAGATTTCTGCTTCCACAACAGGCTGCTCGGCAACAATGACGCCGGGTACCTGTGCGAGCTTCAGCTCCAGGCCTGCTGCGTCAGCAGGGACCTGAAGAGGGATGGAGGACAGATCCAGCTTGCTGGTCTGCACGTCACGGGAGGTTTCCGCGCCGGCGGCGTTTGCTGCGACGCCGGTGGTCAGTACCAGGCCCGAGGCTGCGGCAATCACAGCGGCCTGGCGGCCCATCGTGCCGGCGTTGGTGCTGACTGCGTCGGCCAGGGCGGTGAGGGTGCTGGTGCGCTGGACGGGAGCCCGGTGGCGCGCGCGCTCAGTTGTCGAGGTCATGGAAGGTGTTTCTCCGTAGTTTCAGGCAACCGCGCGTCAGCTGACGCGGACGAAGCTTGCGCCGGGAAGGTCGGACAGGGAGTGCAGGCCGGTGTTCATGCCGTTCAGGCCACCGGAAATGACCTGGCCGTTGCCGACGTAGATGGCCACGTGGCCGCCGGTGATTACCAGGTCGCCTGCCTGCGGAGTGCCAACCACTGCACCGAAAGCGAAGAACTGTGAGGGGCCGAGGTCGCCAACGGACTTGCCGACCGACCGCAGGGCCTTCTCGACCATGGCGGTGCAGTCCTGCGCGACGCCGATCTGACCGTAGGCGGAAGCTACCAGCCCGGCGGCAATGCCGCTGGCGGGAGCAGCCTGGGCCGGAGCCGGAGCGGAGGAAGCGGTGGTGACGCCGGTGGAGGCCTGGGCCTGGGCCTGAGCCGGTGCCGGTGCTGCTGCAGCCTGCTGGGCTGCATAGGCTTCCTGCTGGGCGGCGAGTGCCGCCGCTGCTTCTTCGGCTGCCGCGAGCTCGGCTGCCGCGATTTCGGCCCGGATCTCAGCGCCGGAAAGCGAGCCGGCAAGGGGCTCAACCGGAAGATCGAAAGGTGCCTGCTCAGAGACCGTGACGGTCCCGTTGGAGGTCACAACGTTGAGGGGGGTGGATTCCAGTGCCTGGCGGTCGGTGGAGACCGGTGCAGCCTGCGCCGGCATACCTGCGGCCAGAACGAGGCCGGAAGCTGCAACGACGACGGCGGCCTGGCGGCCGACGGATCCTGCGTTGGCGGTTACGGCTTTGGAAAGCGCCGTAAGCGGGCTGGTTTGAGCTGCGGGCGCACGGTGGCGTCCGGACGTGTTTGATGACACAGTTATTTGCCTCTCCCAACGCCTGCGAGGTGAGCTGTCGGATTCGGATGGGAGTCACCCGGCTGCGGACTGCTAGGTCCAGCAACTTAACCCCTAGGGCTTCTTACGAAACCCAAAATTGGTTCCCCCGCCTCTGCCATGCGATTTTTGCGAACGGATCTCAGACAGTGGCAGAGCTCGGCGAACTGTTCGAGAGTGCCCGGTCTTTGGCGAACCAGGCACGGTGACGAGAATATAACAACATCAGGGAAATGTCACGCTCAGGTCACGAAAGTGTATTGAGCGGGTCACAACCAGCCAAGAGGGTCGACAGCAGTGCCGTTAACCATTACTTCGAAATGCAGATGGCAGCCGGTTGATGCACCCGTGCTGCCGCTGGCGCCCACCAAGTGGCCGCGCTGGACTTCATCCCCCACAGACACGCTGATGGCGGAAAGGTGGTTGTACGTCGTCTCGACGCCATTGCCGTGGTCGAGAACCACACGGTTCCCTCCGCCGAAGGCATGCCACCCGGCAAAAGTAACGGTGCCGCTGGCTGCTGCCGTGACCTCGGTCCCGCAGGCCGCCGCAAAGTCCTGGCCGGTATGAAGCTCTCCCGCCGCTCCCGTGATCGGGCTGACCCGGTAACCGAAAGAAGAGGTCTGCACCAGTTCGGATTCCAGCGGCGTTGCCAGCGTGCCCTTGGCAGCGGCGGGGGTGACGTCCACCCCGGCCACTGTGAGCCCCTGGAGCTTGGCGTCAGGGTCAAACTTGCTGGTGAGCGCCGCCCGGTCAAAGCTGAGTGTGGCGTTCGGATCTGCAGACACGGCCGGTGCCGCGGACGGCGTGGGCTGCTCCGCCGGAATGTCGGCAGCTGCCGTCGTGGGCAGGGCGACTGTCAGGACCAGACCCGATGCCGCAGCACCAATAGCCAGCTTCTGCGCCGACGCTCCAAGGGGGCGCTGGACAGGCTCTGCGCGGCGGCGGCCTGTTGACCGGTCAGTGGAGCGTGGGCGCAGCGGTGCAGCCGGTGTTTCGGCTCTGCGCCTGCCCGAAGCTGCATGCTTCGACAAGTGTTTCCCTCTCTGCAAAGCCTGCGAAGTTAGCTGTCGGATTCGAGTAGAGAAAACTCGGCCTCTGACGCACGGGATCCGCGAGGATCCCCTGCTGCTCGGAGGCTTCACCCCAAGGCAGCCCTGCTGCCGGTGATTGGGTCCTCCGCCCCTGCCTTCGAACGGTTGCACCTGCGGTCCAGTGGCAGGGTTCGGCTGTCGGACCGGTAAGCGGTGGTGTTGCTGTAGTCAGATGCAACTATAGGGTAAAAAGTCGAAAAGATACCATTCCGTTATCAGGGAACCTGAATATCACGGACGGGCTGGGCGACGAAGACGTGGGACGCCACTTCTGCAGGCAGTTCCAGTGCGCCTTCGATCCCGGGAACCCGCACGGAGATATAGCCGCCGACCACCTCCGCCGTAATGGTCGCTCCCGGGCGCAGGCCCGCTTCATCGAGCTGGTTCAGCAGTTCGGGATCGACCTGGATCGGTTCGGCCAGCCGCTCCAGCAGCATTTCTTCTCCCTGCTGGACAGAGCCCACCGCAGAGACCAGGTCCAGACAGCTGGGGGTCCGTGCTGACGGAAGCCCGCCAATAGCCTCCAGGCCCGGAATGGGGTTCCCGTAGGGCGACTCTGTGGGGTGTCCCAGCAGGTCGTAGAGACGCCGCTCCACCCGTTCGCTCATCACATGCTCCCAGCGGCAGGCCTCGTCGTGGACGTAGGCCCAGTCCAGTCCGATCACGTCGGCCAGCAGCCGCTCAGCCAGCCGGTGCTTGCGCATGACCTCGGTTGCCCGCCGGCGTCCGAATTCGGTCAGCTCCAGCTGACGGGTCCCCGAAACCACAACCAGGCCATCGCGTTCCATCCGGCCGATGGTCTGGGAGACGGTAGGACCGGAGTGGCGCAGTCGCTCGGCAATCCGCGCCCGGAGAGCGACGATGTTCTCCTCTTCGAGTTCCAGAATGGTTCGAAGATACATCTCAGTTGTGTCTATGAGGTCCGTCATGACCAGCCGCTCCTAGCATTCGTGCGGAAGAGAAGGGATGGAAAACCGGCGTGGCGCAGACCGCGCCGCAGGTTCGGTTCCACGTTAGCCCATGGCACCGAAACGGACCCAAACACCATGCCGCGGGCCACCTTAGGGCACCCGGTCACAAATAGGAACGTCACGGCCGCCGGGTGTTGAATGGAAATGTACGTGAAGTACCCTGCCAACCCGCTTGGAGCAAATACAACAATGGGCGAAACCACCGCACTTACCATCCCTGCAGACCTTCTTCCCAAGGACGGACGTTTCGGTGCCGGTCCTTCCAAAGTCCGCCCCGAACAGATGGATGCTCTCTCCCGCGCCGGAGCAAAGCTCCTGGGCACCTCCCACCGGCAGGCTCCGGTCCGGAACCTGGTCGGTAGCGTCCGGGAGGGACTCTCCTCGCTGTTCTCCGCCCCCGAAGGATACGAAGTAGTCCTCGGCGTCGGCGGATCCACGGCGTTCTGGGATGTTGCATCATTCGGCCTCGTTGAGAACAAGGCACAGCATCTTTCCTTCGGTGAATTCGGATCCAAGTTCGCTTCAGCTACGAACAAGGCGCCGTTCCTGGCTGCCTCCAGCATCATTAAGGCGGAGCCCGGCACCCGCCCCGAGGCACAGGCTGAAGCGGGCGTCGACGTGTACGCCTGGCCGCAGAATGAGACGTCCACGGGCGTTGCGGCTCCGGTCCGCCGTGTCGAAGGCGCAGACAAGGATTCCCTGGTCCTGATCGATGCGACGTCCGCTGCCGGCGGACTCGACGTCGATCTCTCGGAGGCGGATGTCTATTACTTCGCACCGCAAAAGAACTTCGCGTCCGACGGCGGGCTCTGGCTTGGCATGTTCTCTCCTGCCGCCATCGAGCGCGCAGCGCGGATCAATGCATCGGACCGCTGGATCCCGGACTTCCTGAACCTGCAGACAGCCATCGACAACTCACGCCTGAACCAGACGTACAACACGCCGTCGCTCTCCACCCTGGTGACGCTGAACGCCCAGCTGGAGTGGCTGAACTCGAACGGCGGGCTCAAGTTCGCCACGGCCCGCACGGCGGACTCCGCAGGCCGCATTTACGCCTGGGCCGAAGCATCCTCCGTCGCCACGCCGTTTGTGGGGCGGGCCGAGGACCGGTCCAACGTGATCGCAACCATCGACTTCGACGATTCGATCGACGCTGCGGGGATCGCCAAGACCCTGCGCGCGAACGGCGTGGTGGACGTTGAGCCGTACCGCAAGCTGGGCCGCAACCAGCTGCGCATCGCTACGTTCGTGGCGATCGAGCCCGAAGACGTCAGCGCACTGCTGCAGTGCATCGACTACGTCATCGAGCATTCCTAGCAGCAGGCAGCCGCACGAACAGGGCCCCGCCGCTACTGCGGTTTGGGGTCCTGTTCCGTTTCCCGGGTCGTCAGGTAGAGGCGCCGCCGCACGGTGCGGTCGTAGTGCAGGCGCAGATGATGGGAACGCCAGGCCCAGACCAGTCCCACCACAGCGGTGATAATGCCCGATGCCGCCGCGACCCCAAGGCTCCACCGCGGTCCAAAAGCGTTGGATACCCACCCCACGATCGGCGCACCAAGCGGCGTCCCGCCCATGAAAATGGCGAAGTACAGAGCCATGACACGTCCACGCATGACGGGCGTCGTCGTTGTCTGCACATAGGCATTGGCGCTTGTCATCAGGGTCAGTGCAAACAGCCCGGTGGGAATGAGGGACAGGGCAAAGATCCACAGGTTGGGAGAGAATGCCGCCAGCAGGCAGGAAACCCCGAACGCTCCCGCAGCCCCGAAGATGAAGCGCAGCCGCGGGCGTTCCCGACGGGCGGAGAGCAGTGCCCCGCAGACAGAGCCGATGGCCATGATCGAGTTCAGCAGACCGAAGATCCCGGCATCCTGGCCAAACTCGGTGCGGGCCATGGCTGCTATATATACGGCGAAGTTGAGGCCGAAAGTGCCCACAATGAAGATCGCAACCAGCACCATGACCAGATCCGGCCGGTACTTCACATACTTCAGTCCTGCCCGGATGCGCCCCTTGCCCGGAGGTGCCTTGGGCAGCACCCGCAGCTCAGCGCTGCGCATCTTCAGCAGCGCCAGGACCATCGCCGCGAAAGTCACGGTGTTGATGAGGAACACCCAGCCGGGACCGACCGCCACGGTCAGCAGGCCTGCTGCTGCCGGTCCGACCATGCGGGCACCGTTGAAGGAAGCACTGTTCAGGGCGACGGCGTTGGGCAGGTTTTCTTCAGAGACCACTTCGGAGACAAAACTTTGGCGGGCCGGGGCGTCAATCGCCGAGACGATCCCCAGGGCCAGCGCGAAAGCATAGACATGCCACAGGTGCGCATGTCCCGAGAGCACCAGCAAACCCAGGCCCGCGCCCAGTGCCGCCATGGACACCTGGGTGGTGAGCAGGACCTTTCGCCGGTCATAGCTGTCGGCGACGAGCCCCGCCCACGGGGCCAGCAGCAGCTGGGGTCCGAGCTGGAGCGCCATCACAATGCCCATGGCCGCGGCATCCTGGTTCGTCAGGATGTCATAGACCAGCCAGTCCTGGGCGGTGCGCTGCATCCAGGTGCCGATATTGGACACCAGGGCTCCGATGAACCAGATGCGGTAGTTGAAGATGCGAAGCGAACGGAACATGTGGGTTCACTTCTCCCTTCCGGGATCAAGAACCTGGTTCCGGCTGCTCAACTGTTATTCGTCCTCCATGGCCGCAGCGCCGCCGGCTGCGTCCTCTTCCGGTTCGACTGCCTTTTCCTGCGCTTCTGCTGCTGTCCCGGGCTGGGCTTCCCCATCCCCGTAGGCAGCGTTCTCTGCGCGCTTCCCTGCCTTTTCTTCTGCCTTTTCTTCTGCCTGGGCAGCAACATCCTCAGGACGGAGCCGCTCGGACCACGGAACCCATTCCGGAGCCAGGACAGAGTCCTCGGAGGGCAGCAGTCCTACTTCGCAGACAGTTGCGGCCTTTCCGCGGGGAACCCGCGCCACGGTGGCGTACCACTGCCAGCCGCGGTAGCCGGGACGATGTGCCTGGAACCGGTGGGTAACCAGCCTGTCAGCCTCAGGCACTGCCCCGATCCACTCGCCCAGCTGGGCCTCCGGCACCACCTCCAAGAGCCCGGCGCGTGCCGTCTCCACGGCAGCTGCCAGCACGGCGTCCGGTTTGGAGGGCCGGCGCTGAGGCTTCCGTGCCGCGGTTTTTTTCGGCTCTTCTTCTGGAACGAAGGTGTCGGTTGTGTTCACTGCGTGGATCTGTCCCTATGCATCAAGGTCATCGGCAACGGCCCGCAGCACTGCAGCAACCTTCGTTGCGTGCTTCTTTTCGGGGTACCGGCCCCGGCGCAGTCCGTTGGAAATGCCGTCCAACAGTTTAATAAGGTCTTCCGTAATCACCGCCATGTCGTCGGCCGGCTTGCGCGTGGCCTTCGCCACGGAGGGCGGAGCTTCCAGGATGCGCGCGGAAAGCGCCTGCGGCCCGCGGCGGCCGTCCGCCACACCAAACTCCATGCGGGTTCCCGGCTTCACCTCGCTCACACCGGAGGGAAGTGCGGAGGCATGCAGAAAAACTTCCTGGCCGTCGTCAGTGGCCAGGAACCCGAATCCCTTGCCAGTGTCGAACCACTTGACCTTGCCGATGGGCACTTCGCTTACCTCGTTCTTAGCTAATGGATGCGGCGTTCCCGCCGCATATGGGTGGTGCATCCGCAGTGAATCTCCGTTGATTCCCTGCATCGCTGTCCCAGCCGCGCGGCAGGGCACTTCCAGAGATACTACGGTGAAGTCTGTTCCCTTTAGAATATCCCGACGCTGCTAATTGCTCTCCGGTGTCCGCTTTGATGGCCGGGAATTTTAGCTGTTAGCGTTAAACATCATGGACGAACGCCTCCCGGACCCGGGAAAACCTGCAGCCGAATCTCCCGGCCGGCCCCCTGTTTCCGAGGGTACCGGGACTGTCCCCCGCACCTCCCGTTCGCCGCTGCGGCTGATCGTGACGGTGCTGGCCGGACTGCTGGCGCTTGCCGGCGTCGCGAGCCTTGCGGCCCTGCTCCTGGAGGCGCTGCGCGGCGAAAGCGTCTGGCCCGGTTTTGCTGCCGGGGCGTTCTACGCCCTGCCGGTCGCTTTCGTGCTGATGGCGGGGCTGGTAATTGACTCAATCGTGCGCCGGCGGCGGGGCTGACCCGTTTGTTTTCGCCTCCACTCGGGTAACGTATTGGACGATGTCCGCGATCCGAGCATTGGCCGAAGACCTTGCAGCGCGCAGTGACGAACAACTGCGTGAGCTTTTGACCGCCCGGCCGGACCTGATTCTCCCTCCGGTGCCGGATTTCCAGGCCCTGGCGGCCCGCGCATCCACGCGCATCAGCGTCCAGCGGGCGCTGGAAAAGCTCACGGCTCCCCAGATGCAGGTCCTCGAAGCGCTGGACCTCACCACCAATGAGGACTCGCATCTGAGCACCACGGCGTCCTGGCTGAAGGCCTCAATCGCGGGATCAACCATCAAGGCCCTGGATTCCATTCTCAGCTACCTGCACCAGTTGGCGCTGCTGCGCCGCGCCGAGCCCCACCCCGGTGCTCCGAAGGCCGACGCCGGACGCCGCTTCTACCTGCCGGTGTCCGTTCTGGGTGAAGCGCTGGGAGCCTATCCGGCAGGGCTTGGCCGTCCGTATTCAACGCTCGCTGCCCAGCAGCCTGAGTTCGGACAGCGCCTCGTCGAGATCGTGGAGGGGCTGAGGAAGCGCGGCCTGCCCATCGAGAAGGCCGACACCCCCGCCACGGCGGCACATTCCCTGCACCACCTGGTCTCGGACCCGGCAGGCTGGAACGCCCTCCTGGCCGACGCACCGCCGCAGACCGGGGACCTGCTGCGCCGCTTCAAGTACTCCCCTGTCGGGACCATCCCGAAGAAGGCCGCCATCAGCCGCGCCGTGCTGGATAATCCCTCGCCAACTCCGGTGGAATGGCTCGTTGCACACGGCCTGCTGGTGCCGCTGGATGCCCTGCATGTGGAACTGCCCCGCCCCGTGGGCCAGGCTTCGCGCGGCCATGTCATCGTTTCTGATTTCCAGCTCGAACCTGTGTCCCCTACGCCGCGGGCCGTGCCGAATACCCTGCGTGACAACGCGGCCTTCGGTGCGGTTGCGGAAACCCTGCGCCTCATGACCGAGCTGCTGGCCGTGGCTGCGGAGGCGCCCATCGGAACCCTGCGGTCGGGCGGAGTGGGGGTGCGGGAGGTGCGGCGAGTCTCCGAAGCGCTGCGGCTGGACCCGATGGGTACGGCCTGGCTGTTGGAATTGGCTGCCATCTCCGGCCTGCTGGTTCTTGATGCTGCCACCGCACGATGGGGAGCTGCCGAAACAGATTGGCTGACCCTGGACCGCGAGCTGCAGTGGCAGCGGCTGGTGGAATCCTGGCTCGAGGCCGAGCGGGCGCCGTCCCTGGTGGGCGGACCGCTGCCCGGCGGAGGAGTGCTTAATGCCTTGGCCGGAGAGCTCTCGCGTCCGGATGCCCCCCTCGTGCGGCGCCGGGCGCTGGAAATGCTGTCCGAACTTTCCGCCGCCGGCGTTGGCCAGGATACCCATTCGGCAGCGTTCGACGTCGAGGACCTGATCAGCGCGCTGACCTGGCACCAGCCCAGGCTGCAGCGCAGGTTCGCCCGCCTGGTTCCGGGAATCCTCAAGGAGGCATCCCAGCTGGGCCTCATCGGATCGGGCGCCCTCTCTGAGCTCGGCCACGCAGTAGCCGCCTCCGATTACGCAAAGGCGACCGGAAGGCTAAGCCAGGCCCTGCCGGCACCGCTGAGTTCGTTCCTGCTCCAGGCGGACCTGACGGCGGTGGCACCCGGTTACCTGGACCCTTCCGTCGCCAGGCAGCTCTCCCTCATCTCAGACGCCGAGGGCCGCGGACCTGCCGCGATCTACCGTTTCTCGGCTGATTCCATCCGCCGCGCCCTTGATGCCGATATGGACGCCGCCTCCATCCTCGAGTTCCTGTCCCACTACTCTGCCACTGAGGTTCCGCAACCGCTGCGCTACCTCGTGGAGGACACGGCAAGCCGCCACGGGCGGCTGCGCATCGGTGCAGCGTGGTCCTACCTGCGCAGCGACGACGAGGCAGCGCTCAACGCGCTGGTTGCCGATCCCCGCTCCGCTCCGCTGGGGCTGACGCGGATCGCGCCGACAGTGGTTTCCTCCGCTGCCACGCCCCAGGAACTTGCACTGGCTATCCGCAGCCTTGGCTATGCGCCGGTCATGGAAGGCCGGGCCCGCGAGGCCAACGGTTCCCACGTCCGCCCGCCTGTGCCGGCGCCGTCGTCATCCAGTACCCGGGTAAACCAATGGGAACTCAGGGATGAGGATCTGGAGGCCCAGCTGGCTGCGCTCCGCGGCCGCGGGCCGGCCGTAGCCAAACATGATGATGAGTCGATGCCGCTGGTAGGACTGGAGACGCTGCGCAAGGCCATCCGCACCAAGAGTTCCGTGCGGATGGGAGTGGTGGACAGCCAGGGGAATGAACGGCAGGAGATCTTCGTTCCCCTCTCGGTAGGTGAGGGCCGGGTCAGGGTCTTCGATCCGCGGCGCGACGTTGAGCGCGTAGTGTCAATACACCGGATAATGGATGTGGAAATAGTGGAGGGCAGCCCAGCACATGGTTGACGGACCGTTGATCGTCCAAAGTGACAAGACCATCCTGCTGGAAGTGGACCACGAGAAAGCCCAGGAAGCCCGCCACGCGATTGCGGCTTTTGCCGAACTCGAACGGGCTCCCGAGCACATCCACAGCTACCGGTTGACACCCCTGGGGCTGTGGAACGCCCGCGCTGCCGGCCTGGACGCCGAACAGGTGCTCAACACCCTGCTCACCTATTCCCGCTTCCCGGTTCCGCACTCCCTGCTCGTGGACATCGAAGAAACCATGTCCCGCTACGGCCGGCTCCGGCTTGAGAAGGATCCACAGCACGGGCTGGTGCTGCGCACCAATGACTACCCCGTCCTTGAGGAAGTGCTGCACGCCAAGAAGATCCAGCCGCTGCTCGGCCCCCGCATCGACGGCGAAACCGTGGTGGTGCAGTCCGCGATGCGCGGCCAGCTCAAACAGCTCCTGCTCAAGCTGGGCTGGCCCGCGGAAGACCACGCAGGCTACGTTGACGGAACTCCCCATCCGATCCTGCTGAACGAGGACGGTTGGGCCCTGCGTCCCTACCAGAAGCTGGCCACGGAGAATTTCTGGGCCGGCGGTTCCGGCGTGGTGGTCCTTCCATGCGGTGCCGGCAAAACCCTTGTGGGAGCTGCGGCCATGGCTACCAGCTCCACCACCACACTGATCCTGGTCACCAACACCGTCTCCGCACGGCAGTGGAAGGATGAGCTGCTCAAACGCACCTCGCTCACCGAAGACGAAATCGGCGAATACTCCGGCGCGGTGAAGGAAGTCCGTCCGGTCACCATCGCCACGTACCAGGTGCTCACGCTCAAGCGCGGAGGACTCTATCCGCATCTGGAACTGCTGGACGCCAATGACTGGGGCCTGATCATCTATGACGAGGTCCATCTGCTCCCGGCGCCCATCTTCCGCATGACGGCTGATCTGCAGGCCCGCCGCCGGCTCGGTCTTACGGCCACCCTGGTCCGTGAAGACGGCCGCGAGGGCGAGGTCTTCTCCCTCATCGGGCCCAAGCGCTATGACGCTCCCTGGAAGGACATCGAGGCGCAGGGCTACATTGCGCCCGCCGACTGCATCGAGGTCCGGGTGGACCTGCCGCGGGACGAGCGCGTTGCCTACGCCATGGCGGAAGACGGCGACAAGTACCGCCTGTGCTCGACGTCGGAAACCAAGTCCAAGGTGGTTGAGGACCTGGTCCGGCGCCACGACGGGGACCAGATCCTGGTCATAGGCCAGTACATCGACCAGCTGGACGAACTGGCAGAACGCCTGGACGCCCCGGTGATCAAGGGCGAGACTCCGGTGAAGGAACGCCAGCGGCTCTTTGACCTCTTCCGCAAGGGAGAACTCAAGACCCTGGTGGTCTCCAAGGTCGCGAATTTCTCGATTGACCTGCCCGAAGCTTCGGTGGCCATCCAGGTCTCCGGGTCCTTCGGCTCACGCCAGGAAGAAGCGCAGCGCCTCGGGCGCCTGCTGCGCCCGAAAGCCGACGGCCGGGCAGCGCACTTCTACACCGTCGTCGCGCGGGACACCCTGGACCAGGACTTCGCTGCGAAGCGGCAGCGCTTCCTGGCGGAGCAGGGCTACGCCTACTCCATCCAGGACGCAGCCGACATCGAAAAGACCGCCTAGCCGAGCCGGGTTTTCCATCCGAGCCGCGTACTTTGCCTGCCATGATCCCGCCGCGGATAGTTTTCCCCATGGGCAGTTCTCCCCATGGGACCCTTGTGTCTTCTGCGCTAGATTCTTAGAGGCAATAGCCAGAGATTTGTTTCAGCGGAACGCAGCCCGTTCCGTCGTCCAGGGGGGGAAGATGCCGATAAACGGCTGGGATATCCAGGTCGCCGCAGTCCGTGGCGTCATTGGGAAGGCGCGGGCCACAGTGGAAGACCTGCAGGCCGAAGAGACCACACTCCAGAACGCGGTCACCGCCGCTGCCGGCTCCTCCAACAGCCCCGTCATCCTTCAGGCACTCACCGAATGCTATGAGGACTATTTGTCCCGGCTGCTCAACAGCGGCACCATCCGCGGCGACAACGCCTGCAATTCGACCAGCGACGCCGTCAATTCTTATGTGCGCGGCGATGAAGAGATGGCCGGCAATGCCAACCGGATGGCGGGCGAATCCCCGGCTGCCGGTGCGGACGGGGACAGTGCAGGAGGCGGACGGTGAGCGCGGGGAATCTCCCGGTACTGCCGGACACCTGCGCCATCCGTGAAGACGCGGCCGCGATCGCCGCGTCGGGAAAACGGGCGAAGGACTACGGCCAGGATCTGGTTGCAACCTGGACAGGGCTCCAGGACAGCTACCGGGCCCCCGAGCAGGACATAGTCCACGGTGCGATGGACCAAGCGGCCGTCTACACCGACGCAACAGCGGATGCGACCGGCGCAATCCGGGATGCCCTTGATACTTACGCCGACGCCGTCGACGCGCTTCGTCCCCGCTACGATGCCCTCGTGGCAGCGCTGGAGGCCCACGACTGCCGGCCACTGGACGACGACAGCCAGGAAAGCGCCGCCGCCGCGCGGTCGGAAGAAGCACGCCTCGCCAGCGAGTCAGCCTCTATCGCCGCCGACCTGCAGGCTGCCGAAGACGCCTGCGCTGCCGCGATTTCCGGTCTGCACAGGTCATTGTGGGAGCCGCATAGGATCGCAACGTCGCCCTACGCCGCGGTTACCGTCGGACTGGCGTCGAACGGATTGGGTTCAGTGCACCGGAACCCCGGACCCAGGCTCATGAGGATCGCTTTGGACCCCGGCTCCAACAGGCGCCGGCTCAATGTGCCCGGATCAGTCACCCTGCGGTTGAACGGCAGGCCGTACCTCTACCTCCCGGCCGGCAGCCTCATGGCGACCATGCTCGCGCCACTGGGCGCACGGGCGCTGACCATTCATCGGCCGGTGTTCCGGGACCCGAAGGTCCCCGGAGCCCGGCGGCGGACCAACGCGAGTGGAAACAGCGTGGCCGCTCCGGAGCTGCCGCGCTGGGCGAACAGGATGGCGAATGGACTGGGCGTGGTCGACGGCGCCTTGTCCGTCTACAAGAACTGGTCCGAACAATGGAACCAGGACCAGCTGGAGCATCCTGAGATGAGTACGGGAGACCGTGTAGGCAGTGCCGCCGCCACCGCCGTAGTCGAAGGCGGCGGTGCCATTGGCGGCAGCATCGCGGGAACAGCAATCGGCGCTTCACTGGGCAGCCTGATCCCCATCCCGGTGGTGGGAACGCTTGCCGGGGCCGCTGTGGGGGGATGGGTAGGCGGTGCCGTTGGAGAAGGCATCGGAAATGTCGTGAGAAACCTGAGGGACAAGGGACTTGCTGACGCTGTGGGAGGAGGCCTCAAGGAAACATGGGAGAATCTGAAGCTATGGTGACAGCGGGGATGATCCTTTTCGTAGCAGCGGCCGTGGGCGGATCCGCTTATATGCTCATTTCCGGCATAGCGGCTTATAAGGGAACCTGGCGTACTTGGGCAGGCCAAAGAAGCGTCTATCAGTTCGGAAAGCAGAACTACCTCGGGTTCTTCGGGCTCTATTTGCAGCCCGTCATCATTGTGGCGGTCCTGCTGAGCCTGGTTACCATCCTGGGTGCCGAGTGGGTTACCGACTGGGTTCTGGTGCTCACCATCACCCCGCTTTTCATGGTGGCGTTCGCCTGCTGTTTCCGCCTCCCTCGGATTATGCTGCCCGCGTGGTACAAAGACTGGCTGGACCGCGGTGCGGACAAGGACGAAGTCCTGAAACCCGAGTTTTCCTCCCCGTTCTCCTGGCTGCGAAAGTCCAGGAATGTTCACCGCTGAGTGCAGCGCCAACGTAGCGCTTGAACGCCCGTCCGACTGGGAGGTCATTCCGCACCCGGACGCGGAACTGGTGGTGGCAGCGCCGGTCACGACGTGGATGGAGGAGGGCGGTTTCCGCCCTAACGTCGCCGTGACGGCGTTCGGCTTCCCCGGCACCGTAACCCAGCTGAGCACTGTTGTTATGGCATCACTGCTGACTTCCCTGGCAGACCCCTTCCTGATCTCCGTGGACCCGGTCCCCCAACTGGAAGCCGTCCGCCGGTTCGAGTACCTGCACCGGGGCTCCGGCGGACTGATTCACTGCAGCCAGCTTCTGCTCTTCCGCAACGGAATGGCTGCCTCGGTGACCACCTCCTGTGCGGCCAACCAGCTCACGGCCTACGACGAGGTCCTGGGCGCCATCGCGGTCTCGGCCGCCCTGAAGGATCCCTCCAATGGTTGATATTGTCCCGGACCGTGAGCCGGCACTGGATGAGGCCGCGAGCCGCATTCTCGGAGCCGACCTTGAAGAACTTGGTGGCCTGTCGGCCCGGCAGCCCTTCAGCTCCCGGGGGCCATGGCTGAACGGCGAAGCGGTACATCTCCTGGACGCAGCCGCGGAAAGCGGCTATGCCGGTCGTTTCCAGCGGGCCGGCCGCAAGGCGGGCCTTGCCGCCCTGATCGAGGCCGGGCTCATGGATACCGCAGGGCGGCTGACGCCGGAGGGCATCACCGTCACGGCACCGCTAACCTCGACACGTGCCTCCGTCAGCATCCGTTGCCTGCATCCCCAGGGATCCACCGAGCTGCAGATACAAATCGATGACGAGAATGCCCTGGTACTCGCCGGTCCGTCCCGCGCCGAACTCGACGCGGGCCGCATCGACCGATATGAGTCCCTCGTCCAGCTGGATTTCGTGGGTCTCCCCGATCTGGCCCAGGTGGCAGCTTCGTGGCTGGGCCTTGGTCCCGCCTGGACCCTCTCGGCAGGTGTCCTCGATTTCCCGACCGGGGTCTTCGACAGCCGTATCGCTTCCGTCGACGAGCCGCCGCCCACGGACGATCCGGCGTGGATCCGGATGTGGAGCGAACCGTGGTTTGTCTGGCGCGTCCAGGTGCAAACCGCGGCCGGTGCGGTCCCTGAGTGGGGCTACGTGGACGCCGGCCGAGCAGGGCAGCATCTGCTCATGGTCGATGAGGAGCGTGCCACGCTCGAGCCGGTGACCACTGGAATGGCCTACCGCGACCTGGTTTCCGCTTTGACAGTCTTCTGACGTTGGCCCGGTGACGTGCCCGCCGACCTCGCCCTCGCGCATCGGCGGGCACATTGGATATTTCCAGCCGACTTATTGCCGGCCTACAGACAACGTCCAGCTAAATGTAAGAAACTGAGCGGGTGAACAAATCGTCTGCACCCGAAGCACGCCTCCTTGTTGTCGATGATGAGCCGAACATCCGCGAGCTGCTCTCCACCTCGCTGCGTTTCGCCGGCTTCGACGTCGTTGCAGCCGGAAACGGCCGTGAAGCCCTCGCCGCCGTGGACGAACACAGCCCGGATCTGGCAGTCCTGGATGTCATGCTCCCGGATATGGACGGCTTCACCCTGACCCGCCGGCTCCGGGCCGCCGGACGGCATTTCCCCGTCGTGTTCCTGACCGCCCGGGACGACACCGAAGACAAGGTCACCGGCCTCACCGTCGGTGGCGATGACTATGTGACCAAGCCGTTCAGCCTGGATGAAGTCGTGGCCCGGATCCGCGCCGTCCTGCGCCGCACCCAGCCCCTGGACGATGACGACGCCGTCATCCGCGTGGAGGATCTGGAGCTCGACGACGACGCTCACGAGGTCCGGCGCGGCGGGGTCACCATCGAACTCTCCCCCACCGAATTCAAGCTGCTGCGCTACCTGATGCTCAACCCGAACCGGGTACTGTCCAAGGCGCAGATCCTGGACCATGTGTGGGAGTACGACTTCAACGGTGACGCTTCGATCGTGGAGTCCTACATCTCCTACCTGCGCCGGAAAATCGACCGCAGCCCTGATGCTCCCGCACTGATCCAGACCAAGCGCGGCGTCGGCTACCTGCTGCGCACCACGGAGAAGCGCTGAGCCTTGATCCGGCGCTGGAAGTCCGCTTCCCTCAGATCGCAGCTGGTGGCCATCATGGCCGTGCTCATGGTGGTGACCGTGACCATTACCGGCCTTGCCACCATCTACGTGCTGCGGCAGATCCTTGTCAGCAGGCTGGATGCAGACATCCAGGACAATGCGCCGGCCATTTCGCGCTACCTGATCTCAGGTGCGCCTTCGACTGACACCTCGCTGTTCCGCTTCTACGGCCTGTACCTGAATGACAGCGGCGAGCACGGACCCGAGACGCACTCCGACACGGACTTTGATACACCGAAGCTGCTCAACATCACTTCGGACGAAGTCACGGCACGGGACGGCCGGGGCTTTGACGTGCCCGGCACCGCCCCCGGCAGCAAGGGATGGCGGGTCAAGGTCTTCCATGTGGCAGACCTCCCGGGATCTGTTGCCGTAGCTGTTCCGCTGGACTCCGTGGCTGAGACCGTGGATGAAGCCGCGTCGCTGGTGTTTTCCGTGGGGCTGCTGGGCACGCTAGGTGCCACGGGCATTGCCTACTGGGCGGTGACGCGCCAGTTCCGTCCATTGAGCCAGGTCGAGAAGACGGCCGCAGCCATTGCCGCCGGCGACCTGTCCCGCCGCGTGGAAGTCGGGAACCCGGCGACTGAAATCGGCCGGCTGTCCCGGTCGCTGAATGCCATGCTTGCGCATATTGAAACCGCGTTCGCTGCCCGGACGCAATCAGAGCAGAAGATGCGCCGCTTCGTGCAGGACGCTTCCCATGAGCTCCGGACACCGCTGGTGACCATTCGGGGATTCTCGGAACTGTACCGCCACGGAGCGCTGCAAAAACCGGAAGAAATCGGCGCAGCCATGGGCCGCATTGAGAGCGAAGCCAAGCGGATGGGCCAGCTCGTGGAGGATCTGCTCACTCTGGCCCGCGTCGACGAACAACGCCCGCTGGAATACCGGCCCGTGGACCTGATGATCCTAGGCAACGACGCCGCTCTCGACGCACGGGCCAGTGCTCCGGACCGGGAAATCCGCGTGGTCGGACTTGACGGCAATTCGCCCCGGAGCGCCCCTGCCATGGGCGATGAGGCACGGCTGCGGCAGGTCGTGGCGAACCTGATGACGAACGCACTGCGGTATACGCCGGAAGGTTCCCCGATTGAAGTCGCCGTCGGTGTGGCACCGGTGATTCATGACCGGATGGATGCTGTGCTTGAGGTCCGGGACCATGGGCCCGGAATCTCGGAAGAGGACGCAGCCAGGGTCTTCGAGCGCTTCTACCGGGCCGATTCCTCGCGTTACCGGGAAACGGGCGGAACCGGCCTTGGCCTGGCGATTGTCGCTGCCTTGGTGGCCCAGCACGACGGCACGGTCCGGCTGACCGAGACCGAAGGCGGAGGCGCCACGATGTCCATCCGCCTGCCGTACAAACAGCCCGACAGCATGCCCGAACACGAAGACGAAACCGCAGGAGGCGACGGCCGGGAGGACGACGGCGGCGACCTGCGTCCCTGAGTCCCGCTCGCCCCGGGCAACCCCTCCTCCACCGCCCGGTCAACACGCCCCCGTTCTCCGCACTGTCCACCCTCTGGAGTGCGCCCTGGATGGCTGCCCTGTCCTGTCTGATCCTTGGAAGCACGGACCGCACCAGGCGGGCCCAGATGTGAGGAGGAAACCGTGGCGGGGTTTGTCGTCGACAGTGAGATCCTGGCAGCCAAAAGCACGGAGGTCCGTGCGACCATCGACAGGCTGCAGGCAGACATCAATTCCATGCAGGCTGGGCTGCTGTCCCTCGGTGAGTCCTGGCAGGGACAGGCGTCGGCCAATTTCCAGCTGCTCATCACGGATTGGCGGACCACCCAGGCGAGGGTCGAAGAGTCGCTCGCCAGCATCAACCAGGCGTTGGCGTACGCCTCGGTCCAGTACGCGGACACGGAGGCGGCAAATACGGCGCTCTTTCGGCGCTAGGGAGGAGAACCTGCGGGTAACGCAAAGGAGCGCGGCACCTCAAGAAGGTACCGCGCTCCTGCGCATGTGGTGCTGGCGGCCCGGGGGGGGGCCGGCCGGTGGGACTAGAAGCCGCCCATACCGCCCATGCCACCCATCTCGTCGCCGCCGCCCATGGCCGGTGCGGCCTTTTCGGGCTTGTCAGCAACAACAGCTTCGGTGGTCAGGAACAGACCGGCGATGGATGCAGCGTTCTGCAGCGCCGAACGCGTTACCTTTACCGGGTCGTTGACGCCTGCAGCAAGCAGGTCCTCGTATTCGCCGGTTGCGGCATTCAGGCCGAAGCCCTCGGGCAGGCCGCGGACCTTGTCGGCGACAACGCCCGGCTCGAGGCCGGCGTTGAAGGCGATCTGCTTCAGCGGAGCATCGATGGCAACCTTGACGATGTTGGCGCCGGTTGCTTCGTCGCCTTCGAGGTTCAGGTTGGCGAATGCCTTCTGGCCGGCCTGGATCAGGGCCACGCCGCCGCCGGCGACGATGCCTTCTTCAACCGCTGCCTTGGCGTTGCGGACAGCATCTTCGATGCGGTGCTTGCGTTCCTTGAGCTCAACCTCGGTTGCGGCACCGGCCTTGATGACTGCAACGCCGCCGGCCAGCTTGGCCAGGCGTTCCTGCAGCTTCTCGCGGTCGTAATCCGAATCGGAGTTCTCGATCTCGGCGCGGATCTGGTTGACGCGGCCGGCGATTTCGTCGGCGTCGCCTGCACCTTCGACGATGGTGGTCTCGTCCTTGGTGACAACAACCTTGCGTGCCTTGCCGAGCAGGTCCAGCGTGGCGTTCTCAAGCTTGAGGCCAACTTCTTCGGCGATGACCTGACCGCCGGTGAGGATGGCGATGTCGGCCAGCTGGGCCTTGCGGCGGTCGCCGAAGCCCGGAGCCTTGACGGCTACGGACTTGAAGGTGCCGCGGATCTTGTTGACCACCAGGGTGGCCAGTGCTTCGCCTTCGACGTCTTCGGCGATGATCAACAGCGGCTTGCCGGACTGCATGACCTTCTCGAGGACGGCAACGAGGTCCTTGACGTTGGAGATCTTGGAGTTGACGATCAGGATGTACGGATCCTCGAGGACCGCTTCCTGGCGCTCTGCGTCGGTGACGAAGTAGCCGGAGATGTAGCCCTTGTCGAAGCGCATGCCTTCGGTGAGCTCGAGTTCCAGGCCGAAGGTGTTCGATTCCTCGACCGTGATGACGCCTTCCTTGCCAACCTTGTCCAGTGCTTCGGCGATCAGGTCGCCGATCTGCTGGTCACCGGCGGAGATGGAAGCCGTAGCAGCGATCTGCTCCTTGGTTTCGATTTCCTTGGCAGAGGCGAGCAGCTCGGCGGTGACGGCTGCGACAGCCTTCTCGATGCCGCGCTTCAGGCCCAGCGGGTCGGCGCCGGCAGCAACGTTGCGCAGGCCTTCCTTGACGAGGGCCTGAGCCAGGACGGTAGCCGTGGTGGTTCCGTCACCGGCGACGTCGTCAGTCTTCTTGGCAACTTCCTTGACCAGCTCGGCGCCGATCTTCTCGTAGGGATCGTCGAGTTCGATCTCCTTGGCGATGGAAACGCCGTCGTTCGTGATGGTGGGGGCGCCCCACTTCTTTTCGAGTACGACGTTGCGGCCACGCGGGCCGAGCGTGACCTTGACGGCGTCGGCGAGGGTGTTCAGGCCCCGCTCAAGGCCGCGGCGTGCCTCTTCGTCAAATGCAATGATCTTGGCCATAACGGCTATCGTCCTTCCGGAACAGTCATGCTTGGATGTTGCATTCCTTCTGAGGTGCCCGCGACGGACGGGACGAATCGCACGATCTCTTTACGCGCGTTCCGCCCCTCACCCCAGCGGCTTGCTGGTTCACTCAACACCGGCGACTTTTAGCAGTCAGCCCGCAAGAGTGCTAAGTCAATAATTAGCACTCCCGCACCGGGAGTGCAAGCAGTCACGGCCGGTTGTGACCGGGGCTTCCTTCCAGAACCCGCACGGGAACCTGCTCGCCCCACCGGGGACCGTCAGCTGCCTCCAAATCGCTGCCCGGCAGCGTAGATTGGTCCCATGCGCGCCCTTTCGTTAGCAACGGGTTCCCTGCGGGCGGCGTGACCCCGAGATCTCCAGGAGAAGGCATATGGCGACGAACGAGCCCCCCTCAGGGCAACCAACCCCGAACCAGCCGGAGGACCAGGACCCCTCGGCGCCGGCTGCACATGGTTCCAGTGCCGCCCCGCCCCCTTATGGCCGTCCGCCCGGAGATTACGATGAGTCGGCTTACCAGTCCCAGGAACCAGGCCGCCATCCGGGCCAAGGCCCTGGTAGCGCTTCAGGGCAGGACCCCTACCAGGGCGAGTATCCGGGACCGGGACGCTACGCGGAGCCAGGGCACCCGGGCCAGTACCACGGGGAGTACCAGTCCACTGGCCAGTATCGAGGCCCGGGACAGTACCAGGGTCCGGGACATTTTCAGGGTGCCGGCCAGAATCCATATCCGCCGGGCCCGCCGCCCGGCTACTACCAGCAGCCCGGGCCTCCCAATACTTACCAGCAGGGTTACCAGCCCCCGTATGGCTGGGCGCCACCGAAGTCCCGTCTGGCAGCAGGTTTGCTCGGCATCTTCCTGGGCGGCCTCGGAATCCACCGCTTCTACCTCGGCTACACCACCATCGGCGTCGTTCAGCTGCTGGTCACGCTCTTCACTTTCGGTGCCGGCGCGATTTGGGGATTCGTCGAGGGAATCATGATCCTGGCCGGGGCCCAGACCTTCCGGACTGATGCGCGCGGGATGCCGCTGCGGGAGTAGTGCCGGGGGCCCAAGAGCAGGGCACCCAACACGCGGAACCGGAAAGAGCCGGCCGCCCCTGGATTCAAGGGGCCGCCGGCTCATCTGTTTGGTGGGGTCCGGCTAGACCGTCCGGACGTCTTCAGCCTGGGGACCTTTTTGTCCCTCACCGATCTCGAATTCCACCCTCTGGCCCTCTTCCAGCGTCCGGTACCCGGCCGACTGGATGGCCGACCAATGGACAAAAACATCAGTCTGGGCCTCATCGACTGTGATGAACCCGTACCCCTTTTCGCCGTTGAACCATTTGACGATGCCCTGCGCCATGCTTCACTCCCCTTGTTCAGTTCAGTCCCGGGGGTGGTACTCCGCCGGAACAACTGCCGGGAGATCCGCGCCGAGGTGTGGCCGGACCGCTGTTACCCCGGCGGCTGGGGCTAACTTTAGCTACAGGGAACCGCCTGCGGTCCGGGGCGGGAAAACAGTTATCGAGTTTTAACTCAATACCGGCTCTCTTACTGGAAACCGGGGCCCGCCACGACTGTCACATTAGAGAATTCAGGCGACTCGCTGAGCGTCGGGATTCTCAGGAGGGCAGACAGCTCCTCGGCGTTGGCGCGCTGGGCCTCGCCATTGTAGAAGATGACCGAGCTTTGCAGCGGAGCTCCGGCCCAGTTGCCAACGGACGAGGTGATCCAGCCATCGACGCCGATCCGGGCGGAGATGCCGGCCCCCAGGCCGCTGATTCCGCTGGCATTCAGGACGACCACCGGCTGGGTCTTGTCTGCCGTGGGGGTCGATTCCACGGGGGTCGGCTCCGGGCTGCTGGACGGCGGCTCGGCAGGCGATGCCGACGGTGACGGCGAGCTGGACGGTGTCGCCGAGGCGCTCGGGGACGCAGATTCAGTCGCTTCCGTTTCCGCGGCCACCGGTGTCGCGTTGCCGTCAGCGCCGATGCCGAGCCGGGGCAGGACCACATACGCGGCCAGCCCGACGAGGAGTGCCAGGACACCAACCGTAATGATCAGGCCAATACCACTCGAGCGCGCAGGGATGAGGCGTTCGCGGTGGACGCCCTGCCGTGTGGAGGTCTCCGGGACCTTATCGAACTCGTCCCTGGGGTATTGGCTCATGGTTGCGTTGTCTGTCCTTGATCTGTGGGTCCCTACGCGTCGGCGCCCAGGCGGCGGGCGGTGCGCGCACGCTGGCGTGTAGTACGTAGTCTACGCAGCCTCTTCACCAGCATCGGATCGTGTGCCAGCGCTTCCTCCGTGTCGATCAGCGCGTTGAGGATCTGGTAATAGGCAGTCGCAGAGAGCCCGAAGAGATCCCGGATGGCCTGTTCCTTGGCCCCCGAGTACTTCCACCACGAACGTTCCAGCGAGAGCATCTGCTGCTCGCGTTCGCTCAGGGGGCTCTCGGGGTCGACGGTGCCGTCCGGTGAGAAGGCCCCGGCTTCGGCTGATCCTGCCACTGAGTGTCCCCGTCTCCTGGTCTGTTCCCCCAGGGCGCCGCAGCACGGCACGCCGGTGTGGGGGAAGAGTCTGTGTCCAGCAGTAATCCTAAACCGGAATAACAGCCTTGTCATTTAGGTCTGCCGTGGATCCGGTTGGGATTCCGGCGCCAGATATTCAAGACTGGACAGGTGAGAAAGAGTGAAGAGCCGGCATTGTTCCCTTTGGATCCTCCCGGCATGCCCGGCGGTCAGCAGCAAGCCGGCGACAGCACGCCCATTCCTTTCACCAGCGGGACACCGCTGACGTCGCTGATGGCTGCGGACTGGGCCGAAGCCCTTGAGCCGGCGGCTGCCCTGATCCACCGGCTGGGAGACGAGCTCGAACGCCGTCGAAGTTCCGGAGCCCATATCCTGCCCGCTCCCCAGAACATCCTGCGTGCCTTCCGCCGGCCCATGTCCGAGGTAAAGGTGCTCATCGCAGGACAGGACCCGTACCCAACCCCGGGGCACGCCGTCGGCCTTTCCTTTTCGGTGGACCCGGCAGTCCGGCCCCTGCCGCGGTCCCTGGCCAACATTTATAAGGAACTGCAGGCGGACCTCGGCATCATGCCCGCCGGACACGGAGACCTCAGCGCCTGGACGGAACAGGGGGTACTGCTGCTGAACCGTTCCCTCACAGTCGATGCCGGCGCGCCGAACTCCCACCGCGGCCGCGGCTGGGAGGACATTACGGATCTGGCCGTCCGGGCCCTGGCAGCGCGGCGGGGTGCTGACGGATCACCGCTTCCGCTTGTCGCCGTCTTGTGGGGACGGCAGGCGCAGGCCCTGGCACCTTTGCTGGGCGGGGCCCCGAGGATCGAGTCGGCCCATCCCAGTCCCTTGTCCGCTTCCCGGGGATTCTTCGGATCCCGTCCCTTCAGCCGCGCCAACCAGATGTTGCTCGCCCAGGGCAGCACCCCGGTGGACTGGCAGCTTCCCGGGGTACCGTAGAAACAGTCCCCCCTTACCAGGAGAAACAACTCATGCCTGAAGCACCCGCCACACGTTCCCCTGCTCCGGTCCGGCGCGCAAGGCCCGTCCACACGATGCAGGTCCTGCGCCGGGAACAGCTCTCCCGGCACATGGTGCGGATTGTCGTTGGCGGCCCCGGGTTCGAGTCGTTCCACCCCAGCGACTGCACGGACGCCTACTGCAAGATCTGGTTCGGGCCCGACGGCCGCCCGCTGGACGGCTCGGTGAGCCTGGAAACGCTTCGTGAGCAGACGGAACGGGAAAACTGGCCGGTCTCACGGACGTACACCGTCCGCTGGGTGGATACCGTGAAGCGGGAGCTGGCCATGGACTTCGTGGTGCACGGGGCGGAAGGCCTTGCCGGACCGTGGGCCGCCGGAGCCCAGCCCGGTGAGACGATCACGTTCGGCGGCCCGGGCGGCGGTTTCTCGCCGGATCCGGACGCTGACTGGTATCTTTTCGCAGCTGACGAGTCCGCCCTTCCTGCCACGGCGGCCGCACTGGAAGCACTGCCGGCCGACGCCATCGGTTCCGCGCTGATAGAAGTCCACGGCCCGGAAGATGAGCTGCCATTGACCGCGCCCGACGGCGTACGCATCACCTGGCTCCACCGGGGAACGGCCGCAGGAGCGGGGCGGGTCCTGGCTGAAGCAGTGGCCGCCTACCCCTGGCCGAGCGGGCACGTCCAGGTTTTTGCCCATGGTGAACGCGAAGCCATGAAGGAACTCCGGGAAATATTCTTCAACCGGCATGGACTCGAACGGGACCAGGTCTCGCTCTCCGGCTACTGGGCAGCGGGCCGGACCGAGGACGCCTTCCAGGCGGAGAAGCGGACCCCTATCGGCAAGGTTCTCTGACCCCCGGTATCCGCGCCGTCAGCGCCGGCGGTTGCGGCGGTCATTTCCGCTGAGGTTGCGGGTCAGCGGACGGGCCAGGTTGTCGCCGAATACCACTCCCCCGGCGATTGCCAGGATGACGGTGAGGGCGTTGAAGAGTCCGATAACGCCGTCGGAGATATCCTCCAGCCCGATGCTCAGGCCGTACATGGAACGGAAGATGCTCAAGCCGGGGAACAGGAACAGGATCGCCGGCACGGCGATCACCAGCTGCGGCGCGCCCATCCGCAGGGCGACGATCCGGCTGGCCATGCCGATCGCGATCGCTGCGACAGCCGGTGTCAGCCGTGGACCCACGCCCACCGCTTCTGACAGGGTCCCCACCAGGAACCCGCCCACGCCGATCAGCACGGTGGGCAGCACCAGGTTCACCGGGGACTGCTCGGTGATGCTGATCGTGGCCAGGGCTACGGCGAGTATCAGCACCGTGACGGCGAACGGGTACTGGGACGACGTCTCTTCAGTCACTTCCAGGTAGGGCATGCCCAGCAGGGCCCCCACCACCAGTGCGACGGCGATTCCCGCGACAATGGCGCCGAAGCTGAGGAAGGCGGACAGGAAGCGGCCGGCGGCGGTCACCGGGAAGCCGTTAATCGCATCCTGCACGGCGGAAACCAGGCGTCCGGTGGGCAGCAGCAGGAGGATGCCCCCTGCCACCACGATTCCGGGCGCGATGTTCAGGTCCACGGAACCGCTGGCGTCCAGCCACCAGAACAGCATGGCGAGGGCGGTCACGAGGAACCCGCTCGCGGCGGTGGTGAAGAAGTCCGGCACCCGCCAGCGTCCGAGCACCCGCTGCAGCAGGCTGACCAGGATAGTGCTGCCGAATCCAACGGCTGATCCCAGCGGCCCGCCGCCGATAAACGCGACAATCGCTGCGGCAAACAGGCCGGCGGAAAAGGTGACAGCCCACCGCGGGAAGGGCTTCGGCTTATGGACTATCTCACCCAGCCGGGCTGACGCCTCGGCACGGGTGATGTGGCCGTCCACGATGTCAGTGACCAGCCGGTGCACCAGCGCCAGTCCCGCATAATTGTTCGTCCAGGACCGGACGACGCGCATGACCGTAATGGGCGTCTGGTCCTTGGGCGAGTAGTTCAGCAGCACCGACTGGTTGGTGATGTCCACTTCGATGTTGTCGAGTCCGTAGGCCGCGGTCACGGCGATTATGGCGGTTTCCACTTCGAGGGCACCTGCACCGTACCGGAACATGGTCTCTGCCATGCCCAGGGCAAAGTCGAGGGTCTTCCGCGCACTGGCGTCCGGACCGCCGGACCGCACCCGGGGGTTGGCGTAGGGGCTCCCGGCCAGTCGTTCCACGATTGACATAGCCTGCGTCGGCGGTGCTTCCCCCTGCACCAGGCGGCGCAGCATCCGCCGCGCCGCTGCCGAGGACGAATCCGTGCGCTGGGCCGCCGAGGGGCTGTGCTGGCGGGGCGTCGTCTTGCGTGCCCGCGGCTTGCCGGTACGGGGCGGAACACCGGCCGCTGCCTGACCTCCCCGCGGTCCAGCAGCCGCGCGCTGGCCCTTGGGGGCGGCGGACGGGTCTTTTGCGGCAGTACCCTTCTCCAGGCGTGGAACGGAGGACGTAGCCGGCGGCGGCTTGGGCTTGGTGCTGCGCAGGCCAGCGGCGCTGCTCCGCTCCGCCCGTTCGGGTGCCTTGATCACAGGGATCAGCCCTGCTGCCGGTTGCGTGCTCAGGGCAGCGTTGCGGCGCTCATTCTCATTCTCCACAGTGTCCACCCCTTTGGCCTCGTCGTGGCGTGCGGTTTAGTAGAACGGCTGGTGATGCCTGCGCCAGTAGATCTGGCGGGTCACACGTTCACCGATGGTGTTCCAAATCCGGTACCGCATCGGGTCCAGCACCAGGTCCCAGCACCCGGCAAAGTCCGTGACGGTCTTGGAAAAGCTGGTCTTGAACAGGCCCAGCCCGTGGTGGGGATGCTCCTTGTTCTTGAGTTCGCTGCTCGGCGGTGTGCCGCAGAAATCGTATTCCTCGATACCGAAGTCTTCCTTAAGTTCGGTCAGCGCAGTCCACTGCACCAGGTGGGAATCCCCATACTGCTTGCGCCGCGGCTTGGAGCCGCCGTCCTTGTACGTACCCTTTTTGCCATAGGCGATGACGAACGCACCGACACTCGGCTCACCGTCTTCGAACGCAAAGTAGAAGCGGCCCTGTCCGGCGGCCGTGAAGTTTGACCAGAAGCGCTGGTAGTACTCGTAGGAGCGCATCCTCGCCGCAGAGCGGTCCTCGATGTGGCTCATCAGTTTGTACATGGCGCGCATGTTCTCTTCGGTGGGCTCCACGCGGCGCACGTCGGCCTCTTCGCGGATCGCCCGCCGGACGGCGTTGCGGGCACGGGAGGAGATGTTCTTGAGGATCTGTTCCGTGTCAGGCGTCGTGTCCAGCAGTGCGGTGGAGTCGTTGGGCTGGAGATTGAAGGTCTTGACCAGTCCGGCGTCGCGGAAGAGTTTTTGGACGTCTTCTCCGTCCACGATGTCCGGCTCCACCTTGAGTGCGAAGACCCGGCGGCCGCTCTCCTTGGCAAACCTGCCCAGTGCCCGTGCCATGGCCGGCACGTCTTCGGCTGCGGCGGCGTCGGGACCCTTGATGAGGTACCAGAGGCTGCCCAGGAGCGGGACCTTCTTTTCGATGACCAGGTTATAGGACGTGTAGTCCTCACACGTGAAGACAACGTAGACGGGGTTCCAGCCGTGGTGCGATTTGACCTCGGCGTAGGCGGCGGACTGCAGGACGTTGCCGCCGTTGGGGTTTGCCTGGACGCGGCTGTCCCAGTCCGCAATCTCCTCAGGCGTGGCCAGGCGTGCACTAAAGTCTCGCAAAGTTCCTCAACTGTCCTCGGTTGGTGGATCTGTCGTCGCCCCCGGGCACGGAGCCGCGCTCCGGACCGGTTTCCAGTCTATCTGCGAGCGCGGGGCGCTCCGTGCGGCCGGGTGCGGCGCGGCGGAGCAGGCCCCCGCCGGACCGGCGGGGAATAGCCTTGCGCCACGACAGGTTAGGCTCGTCATTAGATGCATTTGCATGGGATCGAGAAAAGGCGGACTGAGTGGCACAGCAGATTGAACTGGGACTGGACACGTTTGGAGACGTGACGTTCGACGGCGGGGGCAACAAGCTGCCGATGCCCCAGGTCGTCCGCAACGTGGTCGCGGAGGCCGTCCTGGCCGATTCCGTGGGACTCGATTTCATCGGCATCGGTGAACACCACCGGGACGACTTCGCGGTGTCCTCGCCGGAGACCGTGCTGGCAGCCATCGCAGGACAGACCAGCCGTATCCGTCTGGGATCCGCGGTGACCGTCCTGTCCTCCGACGACCCCATCCGGGTCTACGAACGTTTCGCAACGCTCGATGCCGTGTCCAACGGCCGTGCAGAAGTCATCCTTGGCCGGGGTTCCTTCACAGAGTCCTTCCCCCTCTTTGGCTACGACCTGGCTGATTACGAGGTCCTGTTCGAAGAGAAACTAGATTTGTTCACCAAGCTGCTGGCCGAACAGCCCGTCAGCTGGGAGGGGACCACCCGGCCTCCCCTGCGCGACGTGTTGGTCTATCCCCCCACGGAAAACGGCGCGATCCCCGCCTGGATCGCTGTGGGCGGCACACCCCAGTCCGTTGTCCGCGCGGCCCACTACGGCCTGCCGCTGATGCTGGCCATCATCGGCGGGGAACCCGCCCGCTTCACTCCTTTCGTTTCCCTGTTCAAGCGGGCACTGAAGGAGTTCGGCAAGCCGATGCTTCCCGTCGGGGCCCACTCTCCCGGTTACATAGCCGCGACGGATGAGCAGGCACTGGAAGAAGCGTGGCCGCATTACGCCGCGATGCAGAACCGGATCGGCAGGGAACGCGGCTGGCCGCCGGTCAGCCGCTCGGAGTACGAAGCGTCTGCCGGACCTGAGGGCGCACTCTTCGTCGGTTCACCGGAAACGGTGGCAGCAAAGATCGTGCGCACCGCACGGACCCTCGAACTTTCGCGCTTCGACCTCAAGTACAGCCTGGGGACGCTTCCCCACGAGAACCTGATGAAGTGCATCGAACTCTATGGGTCCGAGGTAGCACCCCGGGTCCGCGAGGCGCTGGCGGCCGGGGACTAGGCCTTCGCGGGGAGGAACCACCTGGTCCGTGGTTCCTCCGCCGCCAGGGATTCGGCCCGCTCAATGTTCTTCCGGTCTTCACCGGTGAGCCGTTCATGCTCCTGCCGCAGGTACTCGCGCCATGTCGGAACCTCGTAGATCTCACGGAACTGGCGGGAATCCGTCACCGAATGCACCAGTTCCCACCCGGTGGCTCCGGTGCGCATCCGCGAGAGCCTGACTTCATGCATTGCCTCCACGAACGCTGCGGACTCGCCCGGTTCCAGTTCATAGGCCACCAGGACTGTCACCGGCCCGTCGTCGGGTCTCGGCTCCTTTTCGACCTCCAACCCAAGGTCCGGCTCAGGAACGCTGCGGTCCAGCTTTCCGGTGCGGGGAAGCAGCGGCAGGACCGCCACGCTTGCGGCCACCAGGAGCAGCACGACGGCGGCGGCGGCCAGGACCGGCGAGTAGCCGTACGCCGTGGCCAGGCTCCCCCACAGCAGCGACCCGAAGGCCTGCGTTCCGGTGAAAACCATGAGGTAGACGGAGAGTCCCCGGGCCCGGACCCATTCCGGCAGGGTCAGCTGCAGGGCACTGTTGAGCGTGGAGAAGGTATTGATCCAAGCCGCACCGCCGAGCACCAGCAGGACAGCCAGCGGCGCTACCGGGAGGTAGCCTGCGGCAAAAACACAGGTCCCGAAGGCCACGGCGGACGCTGCCAGCAGCGCGTTATCCGGGAAGAGCTCCCGGACCCGGCCCTGGATGACCACTCCGAGGATGGCACCGATGCCGAGGGCCCCCAGCAGGAGTCCGTAGCCGGAGGAACCCAGCTGAAGATGGCCGTTGACGGCAATGGGAAGCAGGGCGTACAGGGAGCTCGCCGGAACCATGAACATCACGCAGCGCAGCAGGATGCGGCGGATCCTGGGCGCTGCCCGCACATAACGGATGCCGGCTGCCAGCGCTTCACCGACTCGTTCGCGGTCCGCTGGACTCTCCGGTGCGCTCCGCCACACGAACACCGCCAGCGCCGTGCCCAGGAAAGTCACCGCATTGACGCCAAAGACGAAGGCCGGGCCAGCGAGCGAAACCAGCAGTCCACCCACGGCCGGCCCTACGGCACGGGCGGCATTCATCGCCACCGAGCCCAGCGCCGAGGCGGAACGGATCTGATCCCTCGGGACCAGCGCCGGGATTATTGCCTGCCACGCCGGTGAGCTCAGGGCGACCCCGCAGCCGATCAGGAACGTGTAGAGGAGCAGCGCATCGGGCCCGAGCAAGCCCAACGCGGCAATAACCGTCAGCAGGATTCCCGCTCCGGCAGCAAAGAGATTGGCGCCCAGGATCAGCCGGCGGCGGTTGAACGCATCGGCAAGGACGCCCGCGATCAGTCCGAGCAGGAGGGCAGGAGCAAGGGAAGCGGTTTGCACCAGGGACACCAGGGCGGGACTGGCGCCGGTTTCCACCAGATACCACTGGGCGCCCACCGTCTGCATCCAACTGCCGATGTTGGATCCCAGCTGGGCCAGCCACAGGATGAGGAACATCCGGTTCTTCAGGGGCGCCCAGGGAGATGACATTGGATCCCTCCGTCAGCGCAGGAACCGCCCGCCCCGGCTGTTCCGGAGAGCTGAACCCCGCTTCCTGAAGGTTAGGTCCGGCACCTCCGCCGCGTCCAGAGCGCCGTACGCTGCGGCCGGGGTTCAGGGCCCCGGCGGGAACTTCTTCCACAGGCGGCGATAGCTTTTCTCCGCGGCCCTTCCCCTGTGCTCCTCAATCGCATGGAGGCGCCCGTAGGTGAACCCGTTTTCGCCCTCTCCGGCCGTACTTCCCATCCAGCGCAGCAGCGACCTGGTGACAACGCTGTCCTGGTGCTCCCCCAGTGCTTTCTGCAGTCCTTCGGCGGCTTCCACCATGGCGCCTGCTGCACTTCCTCCGGCTGGCCTCCACGCCTCGGCGGCATAGCGCAGACGTTTGGCCTCCTTGCGTGCCTCGTGAAGAATTTCCGCTCGCTTTTCGGGATCCTTTTCGGCCTTGGCCTCTTTGACGCGGGCCCGGAGCCGGCTGCGGTCCCGGCGGATCATCGCTTCCGCGGCGTGCCGCCCGGAACCGGTTGCCCCCTGGCTCCACGGAGGATCCGCAACCAATCCGGCCAGCTGCTCGACCATCTGCCCATAGCGGTCGCTGTCCAGCGCCTGGTGCACCGATTGGACGGCGGACGAATAGTCGCTGAGCAGTTCTTCGTCGATCCGGGCCGACACCGGTCCCAGGACCAGGTCCGGAGGCTGCGATGCCACGAGGGCCTGGAGCCGGTGGCGCATCACCTGCGCGTCTCGGGCCCCGCCCAGCACCTGTGCCAGCCACTTCAGGTCTCCGCGCAGGCTGCGGGCAGGTTCCTTTTCAAGCAGGCGGCGGTAGCTCGCCAGCGCTGACCGCAGCCGGCGGGTGCTTACCCTCATCTTGTGGATGGCCTCCGGTTCCTCGGCCCGGACCCTGTCCTGCTGCCGAAGCAGTTCGGCACGCTGCTCCTGCAGGTACGCCAGCAGCAGGGCGGCCGCACCCTCCTCGGCAGCCTCACTGCTGTCCAGCCCGGCGCTGGGCCGTTTGGGAGCAAAAGCCATGGCTGAAGTATAGGTCCGCGTCCTGCCCGGGAGGCAGACCCTGTGCCACGCACAATTGACGCACCCGCAATACGCGCGTAACAGGTCCCCCGCGACACTGGGCCCATGACGAAACGCCATGCCTCAGCCTCCGCCTCCGAACTGGCCTGCGGGTCCTGCGGCCAAATGCCACGGCCGGGCCGCACCCGCCTTACGGCTGCCAACGTTGCCGCAAAGCTCCCCATCGAACTCCTGGTCCACGCTGCCGTCCTGCGGGCGGATCTGCCCTACCCGTCCAAAGTCCTGCTGCTCACTGTCACCGCCACGGTGCTGGTGATCTGGGTGGCCGAGCCTTCAGCCCGCCGGGTGCTGCACAGCTGGCTCCACGGGCCGGCGCTGCGGCAGCGGAGGATACTGGCCGGTTCGGGAACCCTGTGGAGGGCACGGGTCGTCCTCACGGATGCTCCCGGTGCGCTGGAGGACCTGGCCCATGCGCTGGCGCGGTCCCGTGCGAATATCCTCTCGATTACCTCCCAAAGCGTGCCCGGCGGAGTCTTGGACGAACTCGTGGTCTCCGGACCGCCTGGACTACGGGACCACGATGTCGCCGAGGCGCTTGCCGACGGCGGAGCCGGGTCTGTGCTGGTGTGGCCCACCACCGCTTTGGCGCTCGCAGACGGTCAAACCAAGGCACTGGCCTTGGGAGCACGGGTGGCGGCCAACCCGCAGGAACTTGGCTGGGCCATCTCGGAACTTCTCGCGGCGGAACGGGTGGTTGATCCGTCCCGCCTCGTTCCGGGCGGGCCGGATCATGGAACGCCGGTCCTGAAGGTCCCTACAGCCTGGGACGAGGCGCTCAGGTTCATCCGGCCCGGGGAACCCTTCACACCGGCAGAGTCCGCCCGCGCCAACCGGCTTGCGGAGATCGCCGAGACTGTGGAGCTCCGCACCGCCGCGCATCCCGGCTGAGCACTGCTGTCCGGCGTGAAGCCCCTTGACCCTGTACCCCGTGCAGCCGCCGCCGTAGCATCGGCAGTACCGGCTATGCCGCCGGCGCTCCCGCTGCCCGAGGCAATCTTGGAGGCAAGGTTATGAACTCCATGCGCTACGCCAAGCTTGGCAACTCCGGCCTGACGGTGTCCGCGCTGGGGCTGGGATGCCTCAGTTTCGGCGACCCGCACCGCGGAAACCATGACTGGACGCTGCGAGAGGACGAATCCAAGCTCCTCATCCGGCGGGCCGTGGAACTGGGCATCAACCTCTTCGACACGGCAAACGTATATTCAGCCGGGGACAGCGAGCGGATCCTCGGCGTCGCGCTGGCCGAGTACGCCCGCCGCGAAGAGGTCGTCATCGCCACCAAAGTCCACGGGGAGATGTCCCGCGGGCCCAACGGCTGGGGACTTTCCCGCAAGCACATCCTGTGGCAGGTGGAGCAGAGCCTGCGCCGGCTAGGCACCGATTACATCGATCTGTACCAGATCCACCGCTGGGACGGGACGACGCCCCTGGAGGAAACGCTCTCCACCCTGGACCAGCTGGTCCGGGACGGAAAGGTCCGGTACCTCGGCGCATCGACCACGTATGCCTGGCAGTTCGCCCGGGCCCTCTGCCTGCAGCAGCAACACGGATGGACGCCCTTCATCACCATGCAGGACCACTACAACCTGATCTACCGGGAAGAGGAACGGGAGATGTACCCGCTCTGCGAGGACCAGGGAATCGGCGTCCTGGCCTACTGCCCGCTGGCCCGGGGCCGGCTCTCACGCCCCTGGGACGAGCCCAGCAGGCACCGCGGGCGGGATGCTTTGGACGACAGGCTCTATGGCGCATACGAATCCACCGACCGGCTGGTCGCCGATGCCATCGGCGAGGTTGCCCAGGCGCATGGAACCAGCAGGGCGCAGGTGGCCATCGCCTGGGTGATGGCGCATCCTGTCGTGACGGCGCCGCTGGTCGGCGCCACCAGGGTGGGACATCTGGAGGACGACGTCGGCGCCCTGGACATGCAGCTCACCTCGGAGGACCTGGCCCTGCTGGACGAGCACTACATCCCGCACGGCGTCGTCGGCTTCTAACCTGCCGGCGTTAGCCCTTCACCGCGCCCGCGACCAGGCCGGAGGCGATGTAGCGCTGCAGGAACAGGAACAGCGCCATCACCGGCACGGCTGCCAGCACCGCTCCGGCGGAGAAGACACCCCACGTCCGGGACTGGTTGTCCCCCACGAAGGAATACAGGCCGACGGCGAGGGTCTGGGCATCGGGATCGTTCAGCACGATCGAGGCGATCATGAACTCCCCCGTGGTGGTGATGAAGGTCAGCAGGCCGACAATGGCCAGGATGGGTGTGACCAGGCGCAGGATGATCGTGAAGAAGATCTGGAAATGCCCGGCACCGTCAATCCGCGCCGCTTCGTCAAGCGTCTTGGGCACCGTGTTGAAGAACCCGTACATCAGGTAGGTGTTTACCCCGAGTGCGCCGCCCAGGTACACCATGATCAGGCCCAGCTGGCTGCCCAGCCCCAGCCAGGGAACGATGTCGGAGATCTCCGAGAGCAGCAGGAAGATCGCCACCACACCCAGCATTTGCGGGAACATCTGCAGCAGCAGCAGGCTCAGCAGGCCCATCCTCCGCCCCGTGAAGCGCATTCGGGAGAAGCTGTAGGCGGCCAGTGCGCCCAGGAAGACCGTTGCAACACTGGTGACCGCACCGATCACCAGGGTGTTCACGAACCAGCGGGCGAACGGTTTCTGCTGGTCGGTGAACAGGGCCTGGAAGTTGGCGAATCCGACGTCGCGGAACAGCCCGGAGGAGGCAACCAGCGTTCCGCTGGGGCTGAGGGCCGCGGAGAGCACATACGCCAGCGGCAGCAGGGCGAAGACTGTCATCACCAGGCCCACCAGATGACGCCAACCGGTGTCCTTGAACCACGCTCCGAAGCGGCGGCGGGTGGGCCGGACGGCGGGCCCCGGGCGCGGGGTTTCCCCGGCGAGCCGGGACGGAACTGAGGTGGAGGTACTCATGAGTTCACTTCTTCCAGCGACTTGGTCTGCCTAAAGCTGACGGCGGAAATGACGGCGACGATGACGAAAATGAGGATCGCCAGTGCGCTGGCCAGACCGTAGTCACGGCCCGTCCCCTGCCCGAAGGCCACCTTGTAGACCACGGTGATCAGCAAGTCTGTGGCCCCGATGTCCTGGCTGGTGCCCGGGAATCGCGGTCCGCCGCCGGTGAGCATGAAGATCACGTTGAAGTTGTTGAAGTTGAAGGCGAACGTGGAAATCAGCAGGGGCGCCGTGGAGACCAGCAGCAGCGGAAGCTTGATGGAACGGAAGATCCGCCAGGCGGAGGCACCGTCCATCCTCGCGGCCTCGTTCACTTCCTCAGGCAGGGACTGCAGGGCACCGGTGCAGACCAGGAACATGTAGGGGAAACCCAGCCAGGTGTTCACGAGGAGCACGCTGGCTTTGGCCAGCCAGGGATCGTTCAGCCAGGGAATGGACGCACCGCCGAAGAACGTCCCGTTGATGAAGCCGAACTCCTGGTTCAGCATGCCCGACCACACCAGCCCCGCGAGGAAGGCGGGGAAGGCGTAGGGCATGATCATCAGCACCCGGTAGGTGCGTTTGCCCTTGAGCGTGGGGTGGTTGAACGTGATCGCCAGGAACAGCCCCAGTCCAAAGCACAGCGCCACAGAGGCCACCGCGAACGTAAAGGTCCAGCCGATCACGCTCAGCAGCGGCCCGCGGAGCTCCGGGTCCGTAACCGCGCGCTGGAAGTTCTCGAAGCCGACGTTGATCTTCCAGCCGGTGGCAAGCCGTTCCCCGTCTTCCGAAACGAAGGCACCCTCGCCGCCGTCGCGGTAGACGGTTCCGGTCTCGGAACTGGTGAAGGTATCTGCTGCTTCGTCATAGACCAGCACCGGCTTGTAGACATAGGCATTGGAGCCGTCCGCGGTCTTCAGCGTGCCGTCGTCGAGGTCCTCGGAGAAAGGAACCGTGAGCTCCAGGATTTCCGACTGCCTGTTGAGAAGGTCATTGAAGGCGAGGGTTTCGTAGCCCTGGACCCCGGTCGCTTTGCCGGTCCCGCCGATCTCGGCGTCCTGCACCTCTTCGAGCGGCTGCTCGTTGCCCCCGAGCTGGACCCGTCCATCCGGATCGGTAACCAGCAGGAACAGCTCATTCCCCTGCTCCACCACGGAGACCTGGTACGCCGGGGAGTCAGGCACCCGCTGCTGGGCTGTCAGGGAGATCGCCGCGACGGCGTCGTCCTTGGTGCTGTTATGCCCGTCGCCGTAATTCGTGAAGGCCACGTAACCGCTGTAGACGACCACGAAAACCTGGAAGAGCAGCAGGAACAACACCCCGGGCGCCAGGTACTTGGCCGGCAGTCCGCCCCGCCGCAGGTAGATCCAGTTGATCGCCAGCGTCACGCCGGCCGCTACGGCGAGGATGACCCACTCTTCGGCCAGGAAGAGCATCATCATCACGTAGACAGCGAACGCGTCCACGAGCCCAAGAAGCAGGATCTTGGCCAGCGTTCCGGCGATCGAGTCGGGGCTGCGCCTGTGCTCGCGGACCGGTGCGGGTTTGGACGGGCGGACGGGGGCGTCCGTGGAAACGGCCATGAAGTTCTCCTACAGGTGGTGGGGGGCGGCACCCCCCCCGGCCCCCCCGCGCCCGCC